>JAYTFI010000321.1:0-6942 GCA_043734485.1 Acidimicrobiales bacterium
TCTGTCGACGAAGCTCAAGCTGATGGGTGTCGACGTTGCCAGCTTCGGCGACGCGTTCGGTGCAACCGCTGACACGCTGAGCGTCACGTTCAGCGACCCGATCGCCAACACATACAAGCGCCTTGTCGTCAGCGAGGACGGGTCTCGCGTGCTCGGCGGCGTGCTCGTCGGCGATGCCTCGGCGTATGCGACGCTCACCGCAATCGTCCGCGGCGACCTGCCGACACCGACAGACCTCGAAGCCCTCATCCTGGCTCCGAGGAGTGGCGACAGTGGGTCGACGGCGATGCTCGGCGCGCTTAGTGATACGGCGACGATCTGCTCGTGCAACAGCGTCAGTAAGGGCGCCATCTGCGGCGCTATGGCTGCTGGCGGCCTGACCGAGATCGGGCAGGTCAAGAAGGCCACGAAGGCCGGCACGAGCTGCGGCGGCTGCGTGCCCCTGCTCACCGAGTTGTTCCGCGACGAGATGCGCCGCGGCGGGGTCGAGGTGCGCGACGACCTCTGCGAGCACTTCGCCTACAACCGCCAGGACCTGTTCGATATCGTACGTGTACAGAACATCACGTCGTTCGCGCAGCTCGTGAACCGCCACGGCAACGGCCTCGGCTGCGAGGTGTGCAAGCCGGCGGTCGCGTCCATGTTGGCTTCCACCAACAACGGGTACATCCTCGACGGCGAGCAGGCCGCCCTGCAGGACACCAACGACCACTTCCTCGCCAACATCCAGAAGGACGGCACCTACTCGGTCGTGCCCCGCGTCCCGGGCGGCGAGATCACCGCTGCGCAGCTCATCGCCATCGGCCAAGTGGCTGAGGAGTTCGGGCTTTACGCCAAGATCACCGGCGGCCAGCGCATCGACCTGTTCGGTGCACGCGTCGAGCAGTTGCCCCCCATCTGGGAGCGGCTCATCGCAGCAGGGATGGAGTCCGGCCACGCGTACGGCAAGGCACTGCGCACGGTGAAGAGCTGCGTCGGCGACTCGTGGTGCCGCTACGGGGTGCAGGACTCGACCACCATGGCCATCAATCTCGAGCTGCGCTACCGGGGTCTGCGGGCACCGCACAAACTCAAGTCCGCTGTCTCCGGCTGCACCCGTGAGTGTGCGGAGGCACAGAGCAAGGACTTCGGGATCATCGCCACCGAGCGGGGCTGGAACCTGTTCGTGGGTGGCAACGGCGGCATCAAGCCGCAACACGCGGTGCTGCTGGCCGAGGACCTCGACGACGAGATGCTCGTGCGCCTCATCGACCGTTACCTGATGTTCTACATACGCACCGCCGGCCGGCTCGAGCGGACCGCTGCATGGTTGAACAAGCTCGAAGGCGGCATCGACCATCTGCGGCGCGTGATCATCGACGACGCCCTCGGGCTCTGCGCGGAGCTCGAGGCGGAGATGGCCGCGCACGTCGCGTCCTACGAGTGTGAGTGGAAGGCGACGCTCGACAACCCGCAACGGCTCGCCAGGTTCCATACGTTCGTGAACACCGAGGTACCCGATCCGACGATCGTCCACATCACCGAGCGGGGACAGATCCGTCCACCAAGGGCGTCGCGCCCGCAGCTCGCCGAGGTGCCGTCATGAGTGCATTCGCCGATCTCACATGGGTCGACGTGTGCAGCGCGAGCGCCGTCGGACTTGACCGTGGCGTCTGTGCGCTCGTGGGTGAGCGACCCGTCGCGGTCTTCCGGGCGTCACCCGATGGTGCGCTCTTCGCGCTCTCGAACCTCGATCCGTTCAGCGGCGCTTCGGTGATGTCACGCGGTCTGATCGGCTCCCTCGGCGACGTCCGCAAGGTCGCATCGCCGATGTACAAGCAGTCGTTCGACCTCGCGACAGGGGTCTGTCTCGACGACCCCGCCGTTAGTCTCGACACGTTCGCCATCCGCGACGTCGGCGGCCGCATCGAGATCGGCATCGCCCTGTGACGTTGCTGGACGAGATCGCGCGCCCGGTGCCTTCAGCCGCGTTTCGGCTGCCCGCGACGCGCTCGGTCGAGCCCTTCCCGTTCGAGCAGGTCACGCCGCTCGACCGCTACCTCGCCGCGCAGTCCGACCTGACCGCGGTCGGCCGGTTCGTCCGGCAAGAAGCCGCCGACCTCCTGCCGAAGCAGGCCCGCTACTACCGCGACCTGGTCCCCCTCGAACGGCCGCAGCCGGGCCAGCAATACGGCTTCGAGGTCGACCTCGACACCTGCACCGGCTGCAAGTCGTGTGTCACGGCATGCCACAGCCTCAACGGACTCGACGACGACGAGTCGTGGCGCTCGGTCGGCCTCCTGCACGGTGCGAGCGAGCCGGACGAGGACTTTGCGAGCGACCTGGCCGGCACGAGGGGCGGCGCGATCGGCGGGAGCCTCGCGGATGCGATCCGCACCCACGCCGCGACCCTCACGACCGTCGCGACCCAGCAGACGGTGACCACCGGCTGCCACCACTGCGTCGATCCCGCCTGCCTCAAGGGCTGCCCGGTCGACGCCTACGAGAAGGATCTGATCACCGGCATCGTCAAGCACCTCGACGATCAGTGCATCGGCTGTGGCTATTGCACGCTGACGTGTCCGTACGAGGTCCCCCGCTACAGCGCCAGCCGCGGCATCGTACGCAAGTGCGACATGTGCAGCGACCGCCTGGCCGTCGGTGAGGCGCCCGCATGCGTGCAGGCATGCCCCAACGGCGCGATCACCATCGCCATCGTGGTGAAGGCCGACATCGTCGCATTGTCCGCCGACACCTGCCTCGTCCCCGGAGCTCCCCGTTCCGCCATCACCGCGCCGACGACGGTGTACCGCTCGACCCGCCCGTCGCTTGCGGACATGCAGCCGGCCGACCGATTCCAGCTGCGCACCGCCGAGGCGCATCCGCCGCTGGCCGTCATGCTCGTCCTCACCCAGCTCTCCGTCGGCGCGTTCCTCACCGACCTGGTGCTGCGCTTCAGCATCGGCCGCAACTCCGGCGCAACGAGCGGGCACGACCTCGCCAGCGCGCTACGGCCCGCGAACGCGCTCGTCGCACTCGTGCTTGGACTCGTCGCGCTCGGTGCGAGCATCCTGCACCTCGGCCGTCCACAGCACTTCTACCGGGCCGTCATCGGGTTCCGGCACTCGTGGCTGAGCCGCGAGATCGTCGCCTTCGGGGCCTTTGCCACATTCGCTGCGGGCTATGCGCTCGCACTCTGGAAGGCACCCACGATCAGCGGCCTCGGCGCGGGCGCGCCCGGCGCGCTGGTCGGAGTGATCGGGACCATCGGCGTGGCGTGCTCCGCCAAGATCTACGCCGTCACCGCGCGGACGTGGTGGCGGCTGCATTTCACGGCCGTGAAGTTCGCGGGCACGATGGCCATCTGTGGGCTGGCCACGGTTCTCGTGACCTCGTCGATTGCCGCCCTGGTGATCGGCGGGGATGTTCCGGCGCAGGCCGCGCATGAAGTGCTCCACCCGCTGGCCTTGGGACTGGTAGCCGTCACGTTGCCGAAGCTGCTGTGGGAACTGGCGTTCCTGACGCACCTCCACGACCGGGGCATCACCGAACTGAAGCGGACGGCGATGCTGCTGTGCGGTCCGCTCCGGGTCACGACGGTCGCCCGGATGATCGCCGGTGCGACCGGCGGAATCATCATCCCGCTCGTGCTGGCCGCGCTCGCCGGCCGTGACGATGCCACCCCGCCGGTCGCCGGCTGCGCGGCACTGGCCGCCCTTTCGCTTGCTCTCGTGATTTCCGGCGAGCTGATCGAGCGCTACCAGTTCTTCCGCGCCGTTTCCTCGCCCCGCATGCCGGGCTACCTCGCATGAGCCGCGTCGTCGAGCTCTTGCACAACGGCCTGTCCCGGCAGCGCACGGGCCCGCTCACCCAGGAACTGGTACGCACACCCGGCGGCTTTGGCCTCGGCCAGGTGCCCGAGCGCCTTGCCCCGGAGACGACGACGTCGATGGTGTGCGGCTACTGCTCGACCGGGTGCTCGCTCGACGTCCACATCCGCGACGGCAAACCCGTGAACCTGACGCCGACCACCGACTACAGCGTGAACCTCGGCATGGCGTGTCCCAAGGGGTGGGAGGCGCTCACCCCGCTGCGGTCCCCCGACCGCGCCACGACGCCGCTGCTGCGGGATGAATCCGGCCGGCTACGTCCGGTCGACTGGGCCACCGCTACGGCCACGCTGACCGAACGCTTCAAGGCCATCCAGGAGCGTCACGGGGCCGAGTCCGTTGCGTTCATCTCCACCGGCCAGATCCCGACCGAGGAGATGGCAATGCTCGGCGCGCTTACGAAGTTCGGCATGGGCATGATCCACGGCGACGGCAACACCCGCCAGTGCATGGCCACGTCGGTCGTCGCCTACAAGCAGTCCTTCGGCTTCGACGCGCCGCCGTACACCTACGCCGACTTCGAGGAGTCGGACGTGATCGTGCTCATCGGATCGAACCTCTGCATTGCCCACCCGATCATGTGGGAGCGGATCTGCCGCAATCCGCACTCCCCCGAGATCATCGTCGTCGACCCCCGCGCCACCGAAACCGCAGTCGCCGCCACCCAGCACTACGCCCTCGCGCCGAAGTCGGACCTCACGCTGCTCTACGGGATCGCCAACCGCCTGATCGCCCATGGCTGGGTCGACGCCGAGTTCATACGCGCCCATACCTCTGAGTTCCCGGCCTTCTCCGCGCATGTCGCCCCGTTCACGCCGGAGACCGTCAGCGCAACTACCGGCCTCTCGGTCGACCAGATCGAGCGTTTCGCGGCGACCATCCACGACGGGAAGCGGGTCTCGTTCTGGTGGACCATGGGCGTGAACCAGAGTCATGAAGGGGTCCGCAGCGCCCAGGCCATAATCGCCCTGGCCCTCATGACCGGCAACATCGGTCGGCCCGGCACCGGCGCCAACTCGATCACCGGGCAGTGCAACGCCATGGGCTCACGCCTGTTCAGCAACACCACGGGACTGTTCGGAGGTCGGGACTTCACGAACGCGACGCACCGCGGCGAAGTGGCCGACGCGCTCGAAATCGATGTGCAGTGCATCCCCGACCGGTCGAGCTTGGCCTACGACCAGATCCTCGAGAAGGTCCTCGGCGGATCCATCAAGGGTCTGTGGATCGTTGCCACCAACACTGCGCACTCGTGGATCAACCAAGGGCATCTCCAAGATGTGCTCGACCGCCTCGACTTCCTCGTCGTCCAGGACATGTACGCGACGACGGAGACGGCGCAACGGGCCGACCTCCTGCTCCCCGCTGCCGGGTGGGGGGAGAAGGCCGGCACGTTCATCAATTCGGAGCGCCGGATCGGTATCGTCAAGCGGATCGCACCGGCTCCGGGTGTTGCGCTGGCCGATTTCTTCATCTTCAAACTCGTCGCCGAGGCGTGGGGATGCGCCCATCTCTTCGAGCAATGGGACACGCCGGAAGATGTCTTCCAATCGCTGAAGGAGCTCTCCCGAGGGACCCGCTGCGACTTCTCCGGCATCGTCGACTTCGAGATGATCGACGCGATGGGCGGCATCCAGTGGCCGTTCCCCGAGGGCTCCTCGGCCGAGGATTCGCCGGCCGAACGACGCCTCTTCGAGGACGGCCGCTTCTTCCATCCGGACGGGCGGGCGAAGTTCATCTTCGAAGCTCCGACCCAGGTGCGCGAGGCGACCAGCCCCAATCACCCGTTCGTGCTGCTCACCGGGCGGGGAAGTTCAAGCCAGTGGCACACCGGCACACGCACGTCGAAGTCGCCCATGCTGCGCACCCTTTCGCCGCAGACCCCGTGGGTCGAGATCGCAGTGGCCGACGCCGATTCGCTCGGCATCGAACCGAATGACAACGTGATCGTGTCATCGTCTCGCGGATCGATGCGGGCCACCGCGTTCGTGACGACGACGATTTCGACCGGGCAGCTCTTCATCGCCATGCACTATGCGGAAACGAACCGGCTCACCGATTCGTCATTTGACCCGTATTCACGCCAGCCTTCGTACAAGCACTGCGCGGTCAGCATCCGTCGGGCAACCTCTGCTGACCATTGAGCCTCCCGAGAGAATTCACTTCCGCCATTTCGTTCAGTTCACGGCTTCGTCATCGCGACAGCAATGCCCAGCGACGTCGCCGACGTGGCGAGCGCAGCGTCACCGGTCGCGAAAACCAGATCGTGGTCGGCCGCCGTTGTCGCCGCAGCGAGGTGAACGGCGTCGCATCCGCGCAGGCCGTGTGCTTGAGCGAGCTCGCCGGCTGCATGCGCAAGCTGGGCTGTCACCTCGATGTGGTCGACCTCCTCGATGATCGAGTCGAGCTCGGCGACCGCAGCGGCGAGCTGCGCACGGGTGATGCGTCCCATTCGTTCGGCTCGGGCAAGCGCCGCTCGACCTTCGGGGTACAAGAGCCTGATGCTCATGATGCGCGAGGCGTCGTTCCACACTCGGGTGCAGATGTCCGAAGAGGGTTCCTCGATGATCAGGGGAATGACCGACGACGTGTCGAAGTAGGCAATCACTGACGTTGTTCGCCGACGAGGTCGCTGACCGTGCCCATGGCGTTGATGGCGCGACCCGAACGCTGGCGCTTCGGTATCGGGGCCGGTGTGACGAGGCCTTCGGCGATGAGACGATCGAGCGTCCGTGGCCGATCCAGCGGGACCAGCAACGCCACCGCCTTGCCGTGATCCGTGACGGTGACCTCTCGTCCCTCTCGCACCGCATCGAGGTAGCGACTCAGGTGATCCCTCAGCTCACGGACGCCAGCTTCCATGCGCAAAATATAGCGCTTTTCGATGGTGAAATCTAGCCATTTATGGCGTCAGCGCTCGACTGCGAAAATGGGTTTCATCGCCGCATGCCTGCATGCGCTCAACACGGGACCTCAACTCGGCGGCAATCGCCCCGAAACACTCCTCGGCCAGAGTGTTCGTCGTGGCCACTCCCGTCGACCATGGCGATTCGCTCGCCGGCTTCACCATCGG
>JAYTFI010000322.1:0-3312 GCA_043734485.1 Acidimicrobiales bacterium
CGACACAGAATGACTTGCTCAAATCAATCACTGACCATCTCTGACCAGCCAAAATAGTGGCCCCTGCAGGACTCGAACCTGCGACCTAGTGATTAGAAGTACACAGGACAAACCAGTACCGGTGCGGGTTGTGAGGCATTTTCGGGGCTCCATCCCGCGAATATCCCGCGCGCCGGCCGACGTCCACCAGCACCCACCAGCATCCGACAGCGCTCCGGCGACGCCCGTTCCCAACGATCGTCGAAGTACGACGCAGAGCGCGTCGAGCGGCTCCACGTCGATCCCACCTCGAGCCACCGATGCCACTGGCAGCCAGTCGCTCCACGCGGCACTCGTCGAATGCCGCGTCGGCTTCGATGGAGAATCGTGCCATGCCCGACCTCGACCCCATCGAGCCGTTCCTTCGCAACGAGGAGCCGCCCGACGACACCATCGTCGTCGTCAGAGCCGGGCCGATCGCCGCCGCCAAGATTGTTGAGCACGCTGTCCGAGAGGCCCGCGAACACTCCTACAAAGGCCAACCGATGCACTCCGTCAGCGTCAGCCTCACCGTCGGCGAATGGTCCATCGACGAACTCCTTGCCGGTCCCCTCGCCTCGCGATCCACCTACGCACAATCCACCGTGCTCCGCGTCCGCCAAGCCGGGCTGACCTTGCTGCCAACCTACGCGTCACCCCACTACGACATCGTGCTCGAGTCAGCCCGGTACGATGACGCCGAGAGGCTCCTGAGCCTGTTCAGCGAACCGAAGACCAACCCTCACAAGCGCCGGAGGTGACATGAACACCACCATCGAAGTCGACATCCCCTGCGACCCCACCCAGATCGACGAAACCGGCCACCCTTGGGCGTTCCTCGACGAGGCCAACCATCCCGACCGAATCGAACCCGACGCCATCGTCATCACGGGCGACGCCGACGACCCCGTCTTCGCACGAGTCCGGACGCTCACCCAACGCCCGTCGGGTACCAAGGTCCACCTCGAGATCCTCCCCGGCGACCCCATCGAATACGCCGACGCCATGCGACGCGCACACCTCTTGTCGGCCTGACGCTCCGTCTGCCCGGCGCCGATACTCACCGCGGGCTGAGAGCCGACAGACCATCGCCGTAGTCGGCGCTCAGCTGGTCGAACTGATGGCGGTGATGAACCGAGTGGCAACGAATCGCAACTCGTCCGCTCCCACCGCGTCGACCCCTGCGCTGCGCATCCAACCGGCGGTCCGACTCGCGCCAGCCACAAGTACTCGTGCAGCGGCCTCGACCGTCAAGCGACGCAACTCCGGGCTCGCCGTGCGGAACGGGTCACTCACACCACCGGCATCGTCGAGATCTGCGAGCAGTCGAAACAGATCCAGCGCATCGCTCCCGCGCTTCTCGACACCCACGCCGTGACGGTCTTCGATGGCGTGGAGCTTGCAGGCGACAAGGGCGGACGGCGTCGCAAAGCGGGCCGTGACACGTCGCCCTCGAGGATCATCGACGGCGATGATGGTTGACACCGTTGCCGACTCGAGCGCCCATGCGTGCGCGGTCACGAACAAGGCTTGATCGTCGGGCAAGCCGTCGACATCTCCCGCTGCTACCCGTCCGACGGGCAGCAGCTCGACCTTCGTGCCGTCGAGGAACACCTGCTGGAACCGGTCGCCCGGCACCGCGCCCGGCTGTCGAAGGAGCACCTCCAACGCGGATGGAACGAGACCCTCATCAACGACGGTGTCGACGTCGGTCGTCGACCGGTGCGCGGAGCCCACCCGCACCGTCACGGCCACACCGCCAACAATCGCGTAGTCACCGATCGGCTCCGCCGCCAGCACCTCGACCGTCTTCACGAGCCCTACCAATGCCGGACCGTGGAGGAGGACGGGACTATCGCCAGACGGCATCGTTCACCGCCCAATTCTCGAGAATCTCGCGGCCCCTGGCCCGATCCTGCGCAAGATCCAATGCTGCGCTCAGCATAGGGACGCTCAGCCACAGTCCCGCCCGCGGGCCAGCTTCGGAGGAGAACAGAAGCGGTGTCGGAGCGATCCGCAACAATGCCGGCGCGCCAGGACCAGCCGTCGTACCGAAGCGCCGCGCGGCCATTGTCACCTCGAGCTGGCTCGCCACGTACAGCTCCACCGGCTGACCCTCCGAAGCCACCACCGGCGCCCCATACGCCACGGCCGCAGCGGTACCACCACGCCGCCACGCTTTCGTCGGACTTGGCGATGAGGCCAGAGCCGTTGCCGGCGTCGCCCACTGCCGGGCGAGCTCCCAGAACAGCTCCGGGAACAGCCCCACGCCTTCGTCGTCAACAAGCCCGGCGTCACGAAGGCCGCGTACCGTGACCGAGATCGTCGAAGGAGCCATTCCCAGCGGCTCGGCGTGCCGCGACGGCGACAGCGCCGAACCGGGATGCGATGAGAGCCAATACCCGACTCCAACTCCGGCCCCAGTTCCCAAAGGGTCGTTCCGACCCCCGGATGACTGCGCATCGCCTACCGAAACATCAACGTCGATCCGCACCGCTGGCCCACGAAGATGCAGCCGACCCCGACGATCAAGCCACGACCACCCCGAAGCACTCAGCACCTCACGAGCGTCTGACGTGATGCGATCAGCAACCAGCACCGGCGTCGCGCCAATCGGAATCGGTCGACGGACGAGTTCGCGAGCGACCGCCGCGTTGCAACTCGACTTCACCTCCACGACGAGCGTGAGCACCGCAGTGTCGATGGTCACCCGAAATACTCCGGCCCAACCTACCGGAGACGTTCCTGACCGCTCGGCGATCCGCACCTCAACCACGCTCAGGGCGGCGCTGAGCGCGTCCAACCCAGAAGCCTCAAGATCGGATGCCGAGGTTCGAGCCCGCATGCCAACATCGTAGCATTCGACGTTCGATAATAACCGAATACCGAACGAAGTCGCGTGCGATCGCCGCTTCGAGCGACGAGCCGCCATCCCCCTTGCCGCCTGCGGAGTACGAGCCGCCCACCGCCGGGAATCGATGCCCCTCTCGATCAGCTACGTCGTGTCGACAGCCTCCGGTTGCGCGGCTTCGGCACGTTTGACCGCCGTCCACCGTCGACGCGCAGAGGCTTGGTTGGTCTCGGGTCACATGGGTAGACCCATCTCGAAGTCCACGACTCGCCGAACGCTGCATTCCAGCGTGCGCTCGTTTCGACATCGAATCGACCAGCCGCAACCCACATCTATCCCACACAACCTGCGGCCACCAACCTCCAGCGACACAGAATGACTTGCTCAAATCAATCACTGACCATCTCTGACCAGCCAAAATAGTGGCCCCTGCAGGACTCGAA
>JAYTFI010000323.1:0-3658 GCA_043734485.1 Acidimicrobiales bacterium
CGGCGGTGCCGATCTCGTCGAGGACACGTCGCTCAACGACGTCGATCTTGAGGTGCGAATCGGGAATTCGTATGCGGGCATACGGGAGAAGCCGATCGGCCTCGTCGGTCCGAAGCTGGGCGACAACGATGACGCGGCATCGCATCCTTGCGACGGTGCGGCGGACCCGGGCCTCGACGCCCGCACCGCGGCCGTGTCGACCGGCAAGTAGGGTCGCCGCCCGATGAAGGGGATCATTCTTGCGGGCGGCAGCGGGACCCGGCTGCATCCGGTCACGCGAACGGTGTCGAAGCAGCTGCTGCCGGTCTACGACAAGCCGATGATCTACTACCCGCTGTCGGTGCTGATGCTCGCGGGCATCCGGGAGATCCTGGTCATCTCGACGCCGAAGGACCTTCCGCTGTTCCGTGACCTTCTCGGGACCGGTGAGGAGCTCGGGCTCACCTTCGCCTATGCCGAACAGGCCGCGCCGAACGGGCTGGCCGAGGCGTTCGTCATCGGCCGGGAGTTCATCGGCACCGACTCGGTGTGCCTCGTGCTCGGCGACAACATCTTCTACGGCGAAGGGCTTTCTGAGCTGCTCGTGGAGAGCGTCGCCACAACCGAACGCGACGGTGGATGCTGCCTCTTCGGCTACAAGGTCACCGATCCGGAGCGCTACGGTGTGGCCGAGGTCGACTCCGGTGGCCGCATCCTCACCATCGAGGAGAAGCCGGAGAAAGCCAAGAGCAACCTCGCCGTCACCGGCCTCTACTTCTACGACAACAGCGTCGTGGACATCGCCGCCGCACTCGAGCCGTCGGTGCGCGGCGAGCTCGAGATCACCGACGTGAACCGCAAGTACGTCGAACGGGGAGTTGCCCGGCTGGTCCGATTCGGCCGCGGCATGGCCTGGCTCGACACGGGCACGCACGACTCGCTCCTCGAAGCGGCCACGTTCGTGCAGGTGCTCGAACACCGACAGGGTGTGCAGATCGCGTGCATCGAGGAGATCGCCTACGAGCAGGGCTGGATCGACGCGGATCAGCTCACCGAGCTGGCCGAACGGCTCGGCAAGTCCAGCTATGGGCAGTACCTGCGGCGGGTCGCGGCCGAGGCCAGGTAGACGTCCGGTCAGTGCATTTACGGGCCGGGGCGAGGTCGGACTGGCCGCACGCGTCGCGCGTCGCCTTCCGCGGCCTAGGCTCCCCGACTCGTGAAGCTCCTGGTTACCGGTGGCGCCGGGTTCATCGGCGCCAACTTCGTCCACTACACGCTCGCTCACCATCCCGAGCACAAGGTCACCGTGCTCGATGCGCTGACCTACGCGGGCGACCGTACGAAGCTGGATGCGGTGATCGACCGCATCCGCTTCGTCGAGGGCAGCATCTGCGACCAAGCGCTCATGCACGACCTTGTCGCCGACCACGACGTCGTCGTGCACTTCGCGGCCGAGTCGCACAACGACAACTCGCTGCACGATCCGCGTCCGTTCGTGGAGACGAACATCATGGGGACATTCACCGTCCTCGAAGCAGTACGTGCGCATAGCAAACGCCTGCACCACATCTCGACCGACGAGGTTTACGGCGACCTCGAGCTGAACGATCCGGCGAAGTTCGAGCCGGAGACGCCGTATCGGCCGTCGAGCCCCTACTCGGCCACCAAGGCCGCCTCCGACCATCTCGTGCGGGCATGGGTGCGCAGCTTCGGGGTCCGGGCCACGATCTCGAACTGCTCCAACAACTATGGGCCATACCAGCACGTCGAGAAGTTCATCCCGCGCCAGATCACGAACGTGCTGAACGGTGAGAAGCCGAAGCTTTACGGGGCCGGTGAGAACGTCCGCGACTGGATCCACGTGGACGACCACAACTCCGCAGTGCATGCCATCCTCGAAGGCGGCCGCATCGGCGAGACGTACCTCATCGGTGCCGACGGTGAGCTGAACAACAAGGTCGTGCTCGAGCAGCTGCTCGCCATCATGGGCCGGCCGAGCGACTGGTACGACCATGTGAGCGACCGCCCCGGCCACGACATGCGCTACGCCATCGACGCCACCAAACTCCGTGACGAGCTCGGCTGGCGGCCCCGCTACACGAGCTTCGGTGAGGGCTTGGCGGCAACGGTGGGCTGGTACCGCGCCAACGAGGACTGGTGGCGTCCGCAGAAGGATGCCACCGAGGCCAAGTACGCCGAGATCGGCCGGTAGCTGACGATGCGGGTGCTCATCACCGGTGCGCGGGGTCAGCTCGGCACCGAGCTCGCGGCCGTCTGCGACACTGCCGGCGACGAGGTGATCCTCTGCGCGCATAGCGATCTGGACGTGTCTGATCGCGAGTCGGCACTGCAGGTCGTCGGCGCCGTGCGTCCCGACGTGGTCGTGCACGCCGGCGCGTGGACGAACGTCGACGGCTGCGAGGACGATCCTCAGCGCGCATATCTTGTCAACGCGCTCGGATCGCGCCATGTGGCCGAGGCCGCTGCGCTCGCCGGGGCGCGGCTGCTCTACGTCTCCAGCGACTACGTGTTCGACGGTCGTGGCACCGGTCCGGAGGGCGGCGGGGCCTACACCGAGTGGGATGCCACCGGGCCGATGTCGCACTACGGCCGCTCGAAGCTGGGCGGCGAACACGAGGTGATGTCGGTGCTCGGACCGGCGGCCACCATCGTGAGGGCCAGCTGGGTGTGCGGACGTTACGGCGCGAACTTCGTGAAGACGATGCTCCGCCTGGCCAACGATCCCGAAGGCAAGCCGGTCACCGTGGTCGACGACCAGCTCGGCTGTCCGACGTTCACGGCCGACCTCGCCGTCGTGATGCGCCGGCTCGCCATTTCCCGCATGCCGGGGCTCTTCCATGTGTCGAACAGCGGTCCGGTCACGTGGTTCGCGTTCGCCCAGGCCATCTTCGGGGCCGCAGGTGCCGAGGTGTCGCGCGTCGTCCCTGTCGCCACGGTCGATCTGCTGCCGGCCCGCCCGGCGCCGCGTCCAGCGTTCTCGGTCCTCGACAATGCCGCGCTCCGGGGGAGCGGTCTTGCGCCGATGCCGTCGTGGGAGGACGCACTGCACGACACCGTCCACGCACTGCGGTGATCCGACGCACTGCGGTGATCCGACGCACTGCGGTGGCCGAGGCGGGGGCCGTTTCGTGACCGACGGGCCAGCGCGCGGCACCGTGGCCGATGTCGTCATCGTGAATTTCAACGCCGCCGATCACCTCGACGCGTGCCTTCGGAGCGTCGTGGGGGCCACGGGCGTGGGATCGGTCACCGTCGTGGACAACGCCTCCACCGACGGCTCCTCGGCGATCGTGGCGGGCTTTGCAGGCGTTCGGTGGCTAGAGACCGGAAAGAACCTCGGATTCGGAAGGGCTGCCAACCGTGGGGTCGCGGCAGGATCGGCAGACCTCGTGCTCCTGTTGAATCCAGACGCGACGGTGATGCCCGGTGCGGTCGACGCGCTCGTCGCCTCGCTGACCAGCCGACCGAACTGCGGCGTTGTCGGGCCGCGTGTCGAGAACGTCGATGGTTCGGTCTACCCGTCCGCCCGCTCGTTCCCGAGCTACATCGACGCCATCGGCCATGGCTTCGTCGGACTCGTTCGGGCTGACAACCGCTGGAGCCGGCGCTATCTCGGCGGCGACTCCGCCGAGTGGGTCTCGGGCACCGCCATGCTGTT
>JAYTFI010000324.1:0-3383 GCA_043734485.1 Acidimicrobiales bacterium
GGGGTCGGCCTCCCACCGGAGCTCGGCGCGCACCCACCACAGCCGGGACCAGTCCTCCCGATCCCACTGCTCGACCAGCAGGGTCGCCCGCGGGTCGGCCTCGAGGTTCCGCTCACGCTGCAGCCGCGAGGACGACTTCGGCTTCACGCGGTCCACGGGCACACCCACGAAGCCGTCGTCGTCCGCCGCGAAGGCGCAGGGCACCGCGTCGACCCCGCGCACGGCGTGGACGGTGCAGAGGATCCCGTGGTCGTATCCCACGAGCCGGGCCCTCGCCTCGTCCGGGGCGAGCCTCATCGCGGTCGGACCAAGCAGGAGGTGGAGCGAGGCGTCGGTGTCATGGGGTCCTCGCACGTGCCGCGGCAGTGGTCTCTGTCGGGGCCATCGTACGTCGACGTGCGGCACGAACGGCTGCCAACCCGGCCTCGGTTCGGCCTCGGACATACCGGTCGGGCGGCTGAGGATCTACGATGGGCCAGTCCCGCGACGCCCGCGTCGCCGCGACCTCGTCGTCACCGCCGACGCTTGGGAGGCCCGATGAACCCGGCCGTGTGGGTGGAGCGCCATGGACGCCGCCGGACCGAGGAGCCGGCACTGGCCGAGGGTGAACGGGTTCACGCCACGTGGGGAGCCTGGGCCGCGCGAACGGCGAGCGTGGCCGGCGGTCTCCGTGAGGAGTTCAGGCTCGAGCCCGGTGAGCGTGTCGCCATCGTCATGCGCAACCGTCCGGAGTACCTCGAGGCGCTCTTCGCCATTTGGCACGCCGGACTCGTCGCCGTGCCGGTCAACGCCCGGCTCCATCGCGACGAGTTCGCGTACATCCTCGAGCACAGCGCGTCGAGCCTCGTCGTCACCGACGAGGACCACGCCGCGGACGTCCACTGCCTCGTCGGCCGGGTCGAGTCGCTGCGCGCGGTGGTGGTGGCCCCAGGTGAGCGATGGGACCGGCTCACCTCGGCGCCGGGGATCCCGCTTGTCGACATGGGAGCCCAGGACCCGGCGTGGCTGTTCTACACGAGTGGCACGACGGGTCGTCCCAAGGGGGCGACGCTCACGGCGGGCAACCTGCTCATGGCCTCACTCAGCTACTTCGCCGACATCGACCAGGTCATGCCGCACGACGCGATTCTCCACGCCGCGCCGCTGTCGCACGGGTCGGGCCTCTACGGCCTGCCCCATGTGGCCCGTGGGGCGACGAGCGTCGTTCCGGAGTCCGGTGGCGTCGACGGCGACGAGATCGCCACGCTCCTGCGACGGTGGCGCGGCACGTCGTTGTTCGCCGCGCCGACGATGGTCAAGCGGCTGGCCGGGGATGCCGCGGTCGCCGCCGTGGCTCCCGCGCACCTCAAGACGATCATCTACGGTGGGGCGCCGATGTACCTGTCAGACCTCGAGGACGCCCTCGACGTGTTTGGTCCACGGCTGGCGCAGATCTACGGCCAGGGTGAGACACCGATGACGATCACCGCGCTGTCCAAGGCCGACCACGCCGACCGGGACCACTCGCGCTGGCGGGAGCGCCTGCAGAGCGTCGGGTTCCCGCGCACCGACGTCGAGGTCCGCGTCGTCGACGACGAGGACCGGCCGCTGCCCACGGGTGAGGTTGGTGAGGTCGTGGTCCGTGGCGACGTCGTCATGGCCGGCTACTGGGACCAGCCCGAGGCGACCGCCGAGACCCTCAGGGGCGGATGGCTCCACACCGGTGACATGGGCAGCTTCGACGAGGACGGGTACCTCACGCTGCGGGACCGGTCTAAGGACCTCATCATCAGCGGGGGGATGAACATCTACCCGCGCGAGGTCGAGGAGGCGCTCATGCACCACCCGGGCGTCCGAGCCGCCGCCGTCGTCGGTCGGCCTGACCCACAGTGGGGCGAGTCGGTCGTCGCCTTCGTCGTGGCCATGGACGCGGACGCACCACCGACGGTGGACGAGCTGGACCGGACGTGCCTGAACCGCATCGCCCGGTACAAGCGGCCCAAGGAGTACCGGGTCGTCGACGCCCTGCCGACGAACAACTACGGCAAGGTCCTCAAGCGGGAGCTTCGGGAGCGGCTCTCGGCCGAGGCAACAAATGCAGGCAAAGGCTAGCCGCCTATTCCCCTGCCGGGGTCCGACACGTTAGATTCGCGCATCGGCCGGACTGCGCGGTGGTGCACCGCCTGACCGCGTGATCGGCTGCATATATCAGTGACAACGTCGTCGGGAGGCCGTCCGTCATGAAACTCGCCCTCTACCTGCCCAACTTCCGCGACAAGGTCACGGTGAAGGAGCTCGAAGACCTCACCGCCCTCGCCGAGGAGCTCGACTTCGACTCCGTCTGGACGCTCGACCGGATCGTCGTCCCGGAGGCCTCCGACCGCGGCGAGCTGCAGTACTCATTCGGGATGATGAAAGAGTTCCCGACGCAGCTGCCGGTGTCGTCACGGGGCGAGTGGTACCAGGGCTGGCCGCTGATCCCATGGCTCGCGGCGAAGACGTCGAAGGTGCGGATCGGGATGAGCATCATCGACACCCCCTACCGCGCGCCGGGGGTCCTCGCCGCCGAGCTCGCCACGGTCGACCACCTGTCGAACGGCCGGCTCAACGTCGCTGTCGGGTCGGGGTGGATGCCCGAGGAGTTCGCAGCGGCGAGCGCGACGCACATCTTCCCCAGGCGGCACACGCACGTGCGGGAGACGATCGAGATCATGCAGGGCATCTGGACCAACGACCTGTTCGAGTACCACGGGGAGTTCGCCGACTTCGACCGCTGCGGGTTCGGAGCCAAGCCGCTCCAGAAGCCACACCCGCCGATCTACTTCAGTGGCCTCAAGGACCCGAAGCGCTCCGCGAACCGGATCGCGAAGTACAACCTGGCGGGCTGGATCGGGATCCAGGACACCCCGGAGGAGCTGACGGGGTGGCGCGGCCCCATCCAGCACGAGCTCGAGGAACTCGGCCACCCGGACGCGATGGACGGTCTCGACCTGTGCAGCATGTACTGGTTCGTCATCACCGACGAGAAGAGCGACCAGACCCCCGCCGGCAAGGGCAGCAACATCCTCATCGGGACCAAGCAGCAGATCACCGACAACCTCAAGCGGCTCAACGAAGCCGGCCTGACGATGCCGCTCATCTGGCCGCCATTCACGGACGTACCGGTCTCCAAGACGCTCGATGATCTGAAGGTGCTCAAGGAAGAGATCCTGCCGGCCGTCGAGGCCATGTGACCGCGAGGTAGCGGGCCGGCCTCCTGCGGGCCGATCAGGTTGTCGCCGTCGGGCTGTTCGGCACACGACGACCTTCTCCATCGGCTGACGGCGACGCCACGATCGTGACGGCCGGAACGGCACGCGGAGGTAGCGGCCTTTCGGCAAGCGCCCTAGACGGTGTTGGGTGAC
>JAYTFI010000325.1:0-5013 GCA_043734485.1 Acidimicrobiales bacterium
GGCCCGATTTCTTCGAACTGGTCGACTATTGCGTGGCCAGCGGTGTGGGCGTGAAGTTCTCCACCAATGGCAGCCGTATCGACGCTGCCGCCGCTGAGCGGCTCAGCGTCAACGACTACATCGATATCCAGATCAGCCTCGATGGCGCCGACCGTGAGACGAACGACGCAGTGCGCGGCGATGGTTCGTGGGACATGGCCATCCGGGCCATGGACAACCTCAAGGTCGCCGCAGCCACGGTTGCCCGAGCAGAGCCGGGTCGACGCGCCGGCCGCTTCAAGATCAGCGTCGTCATCACCCGCCACAACGTGAGCCAGCTCGACGCGTTCGAAGCACTGGCCGCGGAGTACGACGCCGAGCTGCGCCTCACCCGCCTGCGACCGAGCGGCCGAGGGGCCGACACGTGGGACCAGCTCCACCCCACCAACGCCCAGCAGCGCGAGCTCTACAACTGGATCATCACCCGCCCGGACGTGCTCACCGGCGACTCGTTCTTCCACCTCAGCGCGCTCGGCGAGTCTTTGCCCGGTCTCAACCTGTGTGGCGCCGGTCGCATCGTGTGCCTCATCGATCCGGTCGGCGACGTCTACGCCTGTCCGTTCGTGCTGCACGACGAGTTCAAGGCCGGCAGTGTCCGTGACGAGGGTGGCTTCACCGACGTATGGCGGGCCTCGGATCTGTTCTTGTCGTTGCGGGAGCCGCAGTCGGCGGGCGCCTGCGCGAGCTGTGGCAGCTTCGACGCCTGTCAGGGCGGTTGCATGGCGGCCAAGTTCTTCACGGGTCTGCCGCTCGACGGCCCCGATCCTGAGTGTGTGTGGGGCAACGCCGACGACGAGCTGGCCAAGCTGGCCTCGGCGACCGGGCCGAAGCCGTCACCGGGCTTCGGCCATTCCAAGCCGGCGACCGTCACAATCGGGCGCAAACCGGTCCGTGTCTGACGCAGCGCGTAGCGAAGCGGACGGGGACGCCGGCAATCGCACGCCGCGCGAGCCGAGCGAGCGGACCGAAGCGGATCGCCGGCGAAATCGTACGCTCGCATATCTTCGTATGTGGGCGGTTGAGGCCGACGTTTCGGCTGTGCCGGTCGTCGAGTCCGCGAACGTAGGCGTACGTAGCATCGCAGACATCGTCGGCCGGGCGAAGTCGCTGTGCCTCGTCGCGCTGAAGGGTCAGGGGCTCACGCAGCACGAGGTGTTCGCCTTCGCTGACGCCTACGCCGTGTGGGACGCACTCACCGTCGAGGAGAACGACTTCGTCCTCGAACCCGCGCCCGAACGGCCCGAGCTCGTGCAGTACGCGTGGAAGTACGAAGGGCTGTGGGTGCTCGAATGGGCGCTGGGCGCAGTCCGTCACCTTGCGTTTCCCGACGCGCCGTGCGACCACGCAGAGGCGGCGCGGCGCTTCATCGCGTCAATCGTTATGGCTGAGGCGCCGTTGGTCGTGCGGCCGATGAAGGAGCTCCTCGATGCGGCCGACGTCGCCCGCTGTCTCGACGCGGTCTCGCTGAGCTTGCGGGCGAACCCGGTGGAAGGAGCGGAACGACATCTGCATCACGGAGTGGTCCACGAGCGCGGGTCGGTGTTCCGTTGGATGGTGCGCGAGGTGTAGGCGGCGGCTGGCCGTGAACTCGGATTAGGTATGTTCACCTATGGGTTGCCCTTGTCAGCTGGCCCGGGAGGCGCGAGGGTGAGTGAGCACGCCGCCCGGCGAGCAGTGCGGAGGGTGCATGCGGACAGCAACGAGGAATGCGATTCGGCGGTCGGGCGCGTTGCTGGCCGGCGTTGCGCTGTTCACCACAGCGTCCGGATGGGTGACGCACGCCACCGCCATCGAGCAGGGCGGCGCGGCACAGGTGCCTCGGCTGGCCGACTGCAAGGCGCTGGCCGAACGGCTGGCCGTCCCGGTCTTCAGGGTCCTTCCACCGCCATCGTCGGGACCACTGACGACTGCCGCACCCGCGGTCTCGCCTGCGCCGGCAACGCCGCTCGAGGCGACCCCGGTTTTCACTGGAGGACCGACGTCGTCCGACACCAACGTGCAGGTGGCCGGGGTCGACGAACCGGATCTCGTCGAGACGGACGGGCGTCTCGTCTACAGCGCCGTCCGGGGCGACCTGCGCATCGTCGACATCGCCACCCGCCGCCAGCTCTCGGCCACGAAGTTCCCGTGGGCCGATGCTGCGGCCGGATTCGGGCCGGGCTTCGAACTGGGCGCGCAGATCATGCTCGTGGACAAGGCGATGGTGGTCATCACACCCTCGATCCCCGGGGGGCCGGGCGGCGTCGTACTTGTCGGGTCCGATGTCGGGGTTCCCGTCCCCGGACCGGTGCCGGCCGTGCTCGTTCCGCCCGGCGGGCCGAGGTCGAGCAGCCCGCCGGTCGTCGGTGTCGCGGTGTACGACGTGTCGAACCCGAGGCTTCCGACCCTCCGGTCCCAGTTCACCCTCGACGGTTCCCTCTTCGTGGCCCGCGCCTCGCAGGGCCGGGTGCTGCTGGTCACGTCGAACCAGCTCAACGGTGCCGGACGGTTCGTGTACCCGAAGGACCTCACGAGCGCCGCCGCGGTCGACGAGGCCAACAGGGCCAATGCTGCGGTCGTCGCCGATGCGGGGTCGCTGCTGCCGTCGGCAACCGTCGACGGTGTCCGGCGTCACCTCGACTGTGGCGCCGTGCTGGCACCGAACGGCACTGAGGGTCTGCCTTCGATGGCCGCGCTGTACCGGCTCGACCTTCGCGATCAGCGGCTGGCGCCGACGCCGATTGCGGTCACATTCGCGGCCTGGCCGGAGGCCGGGAACCTCGGGTACACGACCGCCGATGCATTCACGCTTCCGACCCGCATCCCCGAGCGGTACGTCGTGTCCGGTCCGTGGGGGCCGCGGAAGCCGCTCTTCGGGAACACGCTGCTGCGCTTCGACTGGCGCACCACGGGCACGCTGTCCGCCACGGGCTTCGTCCCCGGCCGGTTGCTCGACCAGTTCGCCATGGACGAGTACGGCGGCACCCTTCGTCTCGCCACCACGACGACCTGGCGCGACAGTGGGGATGGTTCGCAGTCCGACCAGTCGGGCGTGTTCGTCCTGAAGCAGAAGGGCGACACGCTTGAGGAGATCGGCCGAGTGGAAGGGCTGGGACCGAACGAGCTGATCCGCTCGGCCCGCTTCATCGGCGACTACGGCTACGTCGTCACGTTCCGCCAGACCGATCCGCTGTACACGATCGACCTCAAGAAGCCGACGGCGCCACGCGTGGTCGGCGTGCTTGAGGTGTCCGGGTATTCGGACTACCTGCACCCCCTCGGCAACCATCTCCTCCTCGGCATCGGTCAGGAGGCGGACCCGGAGAACGGCCGTCCGCTGGGCTCGAAGGCGGCGTTGTTCGACGTGTCGAACCCGGCCCACCCGCGCGAGCTCGGTTCGGCCCGGGTCGAGGAGAAGGTCCGCCTGCCCGAGGACTGGCGTGCCTCGGTGAGTGAGTCCGAACGTGACTACCACGCGTTCCTCTGGTGGGCAACGGCCGCGAAGTCGGGCAAGGCCGTGCTCCCGGTGAACAGCTGGGGCTTCGACGTCAACAACAAGCTGTACGAGGCATCGGAGGTGGCGGTGATGAAGGTCGACGGCAGAGTGCTGCGACGTCAGGCTTCGATCCGCCACCCCATCGGCCAAGGCGAGACCGGGTTCAGCTCCCCCATCCGCCGGTCGCTGGTTCTGGGCAGGAACCTCGTGACGGTCAGCCGGTCAGGCGTCAAGATCAACGACTTCGTGACCATCAAGCCGCTGGCCTGGATACCTACCGCGTAGCCAGCAGCAGAGCTTCCCCCTCGAATCGGTGGCATTGGCTCGGTAGCTTTCCAGGAATGGACCCCACCTGCCGGGCTCGCCGGATGTTCGTCGCCGGTTTGGCTGCCGTTCTCGCCTTTGCGCTCGCCCCGGCGCGCCCGTCGGTCGCGCAGGGTCTCGCCGATGACTACTTCGTCGCCGCGTTCGGCGACCCGATGGACTTCTCGAACCCGGAAGACCTCGTCATCAACACCAACGAGGCCATGTTCACCGGGAACGCGGCCAACAAGTCCATCAGCGGCGGGCAGCTCCATTTCGACTCGGTCGGGGCGACGACGTTCGATCCGGTGTGGGCCGGCTCCGCGGCCGGGATCCCGCACGGTCGCGAGGGCGGCCGCGTCCCGATCGACACAAGCCGCTACGGCCGCCTGGTGATCCGCATGAACGCACCCGAGGGGGTGGCCGCCGCGGCAACGTGGTTCTCCTGCCGGGAACAGACGCAGGCGTGCCAGGGCGGGACCGCGTTCACGACGCATGCCGGGTGGAACACCTACGACCTCCCGCTCAGCAACACGATGGGCCTGCCGACCGCTTGGTCCGGTGCCATGGTGGGACTGCGGCTCATCCTCAACGGGACCGGACACTTCGACGTCGACTGGATCCGACTCGCGCCGGCCGGTTCCGGCGACGTCCAGGAGATCGTCGGCGGCCCCACGGTGGATCTCGTCCCGACCGGAAAACTCGACTATGCGACGGCTGGGGGTAACGCGTGGGACATGGATGGGCCGGGCGATGTGCGCCAGCTGTCGGGCCTCCGAGCCGGGGCGACGTTCAGCGGCAACATGGTTTCGGCCTGCACGGTCGGAACGGCGAGCGGTCAGTTCCCGGGTCTGGTGATGAGCCTTCCTGCGGGTCCGATCGATGCCAACCGGTTCACGACGTTCACGTTCGAGTACAGCTACGACGGTGCGTTCTCTACGAGACCCGTGGCCGTCGGCGGCCGTTTCGCCCGCGTGTTCTGGACCGACTCGACGGGCCGTCACCCGACCAACTCGATTGCGTTGTATCCGAACGAGCACATCGTGTCGGTCCGCCTCGACGATCCGGCTGCGGTGTTCCAGGGAGTCGAAGCCGGAACCGGGAAGAAGGCCGGGAAGCCGTGGGGTGGGACGGTCAACGAGTTCCGCATCAACCCGAACGATGCAAAGGACAGCCTGTGCTTTCGCATCGGCCGC
>JAYTFI010000326.1:0-2645 GCA_043734485.1 Acidimicrobiales bacterium
ACGGTGCATTTCGAGATGCATCCCCGCGAGGAATGCCCGACGATCACAGCGCACTACCGCGAACTTGTCGGCCTCTCGATCGCCCGCGGCTTCACCCACAAGGTCCGCGAGCTGTTCGGTGGCCCGCGCGGATGTACCCACACGACGGCCCTGCTGCAGGCGATGGCGCCGATCGCGATGCAATGTTTCTGGTCGATGCGGGCAGCAGGCGCCAAGCTGGCGGGCGAACCCGACCCGATGCTCGACCCCCAAGGCCACTTGGACGAGATGTGGCGCAAGACCATCGACACGTGCCACGTCTGGGCCTCCGACGGCGACGCCGTCGCCGCCCGCGAGGCCGGCATACCGGAGAACGCGCCGGTGTTCCTCCGCGCCCGTCTCGATGCGTTGGGACTCAGGATGCCTGACGGCACCCGCACCGGCGACCACTGACAACCCTGGCGGCCACTGGCAACCCTGGCGACCACTGGCAACCCTGGCGACCACTGGCAACCCTGGCGACCACTGGCGCATCTGACATCGGCGTCAACTACGATCGCCCCATGAGTCGCTCGTCCGTCCGTCGTGTCGCGATCGCTGGAGTCGCGTTGTCGGACCTGGGGCGCGTCGACAACACCACCCCCTACGCTCTCATGGCCCAGGCCTCCCGCCGAGCACTCGCCGACGCGGGCCTCACCGTCGACCAGATCGACGGATTCGCGTCGACCGGGCTCGGCACGATGGCGCCGGTCGACGTGGCCGAGTACATGGGCATCGTCCCCCGGTGGGTCGACTCGACAGCGGTCGGTGGCGCGTCGTGGGAGGTCATGGCGGCCCACGCCGCCGATGCGATCGGCGCCGGGAACGCCGACGTGATCCTGCTCGCCTACGGATCGACGGCTCGCGCCGATCTCAAGAAAGGTCTACGCACCGCGAACCTCGACTGGGGCGCACGCGGCCCGATGCAATGGGAAGCGCCATACGGCCACACCCTCATCTCGAAGTACGCGATGGCGGCGCGGCGCCATATGCACGAATACGGCACGACCATCGAGCAGCTCGCCGAAATCGCGGTCTCGGCCCGCTTCAACGCCGGCCCCAACCCCGAAGCGTTCGTTCGTGAGCCGATCACCATCGACGACGTGCTCGACGGCCCCATGATCGCCGACCCGTTCACCAAGCTGCAATGCTGCATCCGTTCCGACGGTGCGGCGGCGGTGATCCTCGTCGCCGAGGACCGCCTCGCCGACCTGGCGATCAAGCCGGTGTGGATTCTCGGCACCGGCGAGAGCACATCGCACATCTCGATGGGCCAGTGGGCCGACTTCACCACCGGACCGGCCGCCGTGGCCGGCAAGCTCGCGTTCGAACGAGCCGGGCTCACCCCCGCTGACGTCGACGTGTGCGAGCTGTACGACGCATTCACCTACATGCTGCTCGTCACTCTCGAGGATCTCGGGTTCTGCGCCAAGGGCGAGGCCGGGCCCTTCGTCGAGGACGGCAAGCTCCGGGTCGGCGGCGCATTGCCCACCAACACCGACGGCGGAGGCCTGTCGGCGTGCCATCCCGGTCAGCGCGGCCTGTTCCTCATCGTCGAGGCGACCAGGCAGCTGCGCGGCCAGGCCGGCGAGCGTCAGGTGCCCGGCGCCAAGATCGCGTGCGTGAGCGGCACCGGTGGATGGTTCTGCTCCAACGCCACGATGCTGCTCGGGACCTGATCCGACCCTGTCGACCTGTTCGCGGCGGATCGCCGGCTTGCTCGCTGAAGGTCGGCGTCAGTGGGGTGCTGCCGCGAGGTAACGCTCGCGATATTCGGCCTTGGTGGTGGTCGACGTGTCCACGTCGGTCGCCAAGGCACGCAGCGCACCAACCGTTGCCTGCTCGCGCGGGGTGTGCTGGAACGGATCGAATCGGTAGAACCGACACGCGTTCTCCCACGTGATCTTGTTGATCACATCGTCGGCGACGTGCGCCGCCACGAGCTCTTTCATCAACAACTCCGGCGAGTTGGGCCAGGTGCTGTCCGAGTGGGGGTAGTCGCATTCCCACGCGACGGTCTCTTCACCGATGCGGTCGATCAGGCGCAGGTTCGACGGCTCGGTGATGAAGCAACCGAGAAAGTTCTTCCTCCAGATCTCGGTCGCATCCTTCGCACCGATGTCGAGGTGGGTCCACGACTGGTTCCACATGTGCTTGTCCATCCGATCGAGCAGGAACGGCACCCACCCGATCCCGCCTTCGGACAGTGCCACCTTCAAATCTGGGAACTTCTTGAACGTGCCCGACGTGATCAGATCGGTCGCCGCGACACCCGAGAGCTGGGCGGAGAGGATGATGAGCTGGTCCATGTGCGCACCCTCTGGCCGCTGGAGCAGATTGAAGGCTCCGCCGATGTGCATCGACAGCACGATCTGCAGGCGTTGCGCAGCCTCGAGCACGGGGTCCCAGTGGTCCTGGTAGAAGCTCGGTAGCCCGTTGGCATACGGCGTCTCCGGAAAACTGACGGTGGTGCAGCCATTGGCGGCAATGCGCTCGAGTTCGATGACGCAGGCGTCGGTGTCCCACAACGGCAGGATGCCCATCGGGATGAACCGACCGGGGTACGAGCCGGCGAGTTCGTGGATCTGCCAGTCGTTATAGGCCGAGATCGCAATTGCCGACAACTC
>JAYTFI010000327.1:0-3949 GCA_043734485.1 Acidimicrobiales bacterium
TCGAGCGTGGCGCCCTTGAGCATGCCGGAGCTGGCCGGATCGGTGACGACCTTGATCCCGGCGTACTCCTTGACGATGTCGTCGTCGGCAACGTCGCCGTCGAAGAACATCTCATAGGAGAAGCCCGAGCAGCCGCCGGGTCGGACGGCCACGCGCAGGGCCAGCGACGAATCGCCTTCAGCCTCGATCAACTGGGCGACCTTGGCCGCGGCACCGGCGGTGAGCACGATCGTGTCGGACTTGCGGCTCAGGCCGATCTTCACTGCGGTGGAGGCTTCTTGCACGCTCATGGTCGATCCTTCTCTGCAGGGCTGCTGCGTCGGAGTTTGTTGCGGGTTCAGCGGAACACCTTCAACGGAATGCTACTTCCGTCGTGCGGAAAGTCGTACCGGACTCAGGCAACCCCGGCCACGATCGTGACCTGACACGGGTCACGATCGACCAGGGTGTGAAACTCCTGAACCTCCCAGTCGATTCCCGCGCCGGCCGCGGCGGCGGCGGCGAAGCCCTCGACGATGCCGCGGTGCAGGTTGCACACGAGTTGCGGATAGACCTCGGCCAGCTCCCGGAACGGGCAGTGGGCGAACGCGATCGTGGTGTTGCCGGCAGATTCCCCGCCCGTCGACCGGCCCTCGATCTCCCCCGTCGGATCGAAACCCAGGCTGGCCAGCTCGGCCATGAGTGCGGCTGCGCAGGCGCGCGATGTGGTGGGCTTCGGGCCTCCGGCAGTGTTGCGCAGCGCGGCGACGCGCCCTTGGCGGCGGCCGATCTCGGTGATGTCCTCGACCGCCGGTAGGGACTGCGCAGCAACCTGGGCGAGCATCCCCGCAAGCGTCGGGAAGGCGGGCGGCTCGAGGCCGAGCGACGGTGCGTCGCTGGCCACCGAATAACGGTTCGTCGGCCGACCGACCGTTCCCCGGCTGTCGACTTCGACATCGAGCAGGCCTACATCGCGCATCCGCTCGAGGTGAGGACGGATCGTGTTGGGGTGCAGACCGAGGGTGTCGGCGATATCGGCGGTCGACTTCGGTATCGGCGAGCGCGCGATCTCGAGGTAGATCGCGTACCTCGTGTTGTCGCCAAGGGCCTTGAGCAAGGCCAACCGCTGCATGGGTCCGAGTGTACCCGGCTGCGACCGACATTTTCACGGCCGAAACCGTCGAAATTCCGGTACCATGGCATCATGACTTCCGAGCCCGGCACCGCACCTGCGGCCGCGGCCGTTGAGGCACCTCCCACGGCCGACGATGTGCGCGGTGTCCTGCGCGGGGTGATCGACCCCGAGCTGAACGTCGACATCGTCGAGCTCGGCATGGTCGAGCGCATCGACATCGCCACGACCGGCTACGTCGAGGTCGTCATCGCGCTGACCATTGCCGGTTGCCCACTGAAGACGCAGATCAAGAAAGACGCGCTCAAGCGGCTCAACGCCTTGCGTGGGGTGCGCGAGGCGCACGTCAGCTTCGGAGAGCTGACCGCGGCCCAGCGCAGCAACGTGATGCAGCGGGCACGCCTTCGAGCCCAGGACCGGGCACCCGACACGGAGATCCAAGCCAGCACGCGCATCCTTGCCATCGGATCGGGTAAGGGCGGTGTGGGCAAGTCGTCGGTCACCTGCAATCTGGCCGTCGCACTGGCCGCACGCGGTCTCACTGTCGGCATCCTCGACGCCGACATTTGGGGCTTCTCGATACCGCGCATGCTCGGCGTGGAGGCCCGCCTGGGCGGCAGCGACGGCAAGATCGATCCGGCCCGCCGGTCGGTCCCGGGTGTCGGCGGTGCCGCCGACGGCACCATCAAGGTCGTGTCGATGGGCCTGATCGTCGACGACGAGGATTCCGCCATCATGTGGCGCGGCCTGATGTTGGCGAAGGCCGTCGAAGAGTTCCTCACCAAGGTCCGCTGGGGCGACATGGACTACCTGCTGATCGACATGCCGCCAGGCACCGGCGACGTGCAGATGGCACTGGCCCGCCTCCTCCCCCGGGCTGAGATGCTGATCGTCACCACGCCCGCGCTCGCCGCCCAGAAGGTGGCGGTTCGTGTGGCCGACATGGCCCGACGGAGCTACCTCGGCATCGCCGGTGTGATCGAGAACATGTCCGTCTTCGTCGACTCGGTCGGGGTCGGCCATGCGCTCTTCGGCACCGGTGGCGGCGAGCGTCTGGCCGCAGATACCGGCGCGCCGCTCCTGGCCAAGCTGCCGATCGCGCCTGCGGTGTCGGCCGGTGGTGACATCGGTGAGCCTGCGGCACTGGCCGACCGCGCCACCATCGTCGGTGCCGCCTTCGCCGATCTGGCCGAGCGCATCGTCCGCGAGATCGCACCGCCGGTCGACCTCGAAGGCTGTTCGGCCCGCATGATCGCCGCGCTCGACGCGCTCTCGCCGGTTGGCTGAGGCCCCACGGCGAGCGCTGACGCGCCTCGATCGATGGCGGCCTGGGCCCGGTCCACTTCGTCAGCGCATGGCCCGCATCGGCGCCATCTCCGACGCTCTGGCCGCCGGGCGCCAAGCCGCAGCGAGGGCAACGGCCACGGCGGCGGCCATGGACAAGGTGAGCGCCAGCCATGGCACGTCGAGCCGAACCGGACCGAGCACACCGGTGCGAAGCAGGTTGGCCGCGCCAAGCACGCCCAGCGCCGAGCCGAGGAGCACGGCCTCAGCCACTTGCAGCAGCGTGGGCAGGAGCACGGCGGTGCGCAAGCCGCTGTGACGAAGACCCAAGGAACGCAACGTGGCGAGCTCCCGCTGACGGCGACGGACGTGCTCTGCCGCGGCTGCGCTTAGGGCACCGACGCACAGCACGAAGCTCACGACCGTGAACGCACGAAGCAGCCCGAGCAGCTGACGGGGCGCGGCCGTTTCGTCACGAGCTGCAGCATCGAACGTCCGCAACGAACCGGAGAATCCGACGCGGCCCGTGACTGTTGAGGCTGCGCCCGCGCCCGACGCGAAGCGGACCACGGCACGGTCGGTTGCGGCCGGCCCCGAGCCGAGTCGATCCAACGCCGTCCGGTTCATGAAGATCGGGGCCAGCCCGATTCCGGATCGGAGCGTGCCCGCAACCGTGAACGCGGCCGATCCGCCGCTCTGCGGATCGCGGGCGAACACCGTGTCACCGGGCTGGACGTCTCGCGTCGATGCGCCCCGCGGAAACGCGACGGGGTCGACGATGGCGAGCGTCGGATCGCGCAACACGGCCTCGTAGACCCGCCGGTCGCTGGCATCTCCGATTCGCCGCAATGCCAGGCTGGCCGGCCGACCAAGGCCGTAGTCGGTACCGATCCCGAACCCGGTGGCCGATGCTGTGGCCCGAGCGTCGGCGGCCCCGATCATCAACGGGCGCGAGCGGAAATCGGCAACGGCTGTAACGCCGGGGAGCCCTCGAAGCGCGGTCAGCGAGGCCTCGTCGGCGTGAGCGATCGCGTCCCAGCCACCGCGGGCCGCGGCGACATCGGCCATGACCCGGCTTTCGAGGGAGGAACTGAGGGACCACGACGCGGCAAGCAGGAAGAACGTGGCCGTGAAGCCGATGGCACTCAGAAGGGAACGGATCGGCTCGTGTCGCCGCACGGTCGCTCCGAGGCGGCCGGCCACCACGAGCTGGCCGGACTGCGACGCGTTCCGGTCGCCGAGACACCGCCTGAGCCACCGCCGAATCGCTCCGCCGAGAGGTCGACCGAGCGACTCGCTCAGCAGACCGGCAGCCACGATCGCGACGATGGTCTGCGCGACGAAGCCGGCCGTGCCGGCCCCCCGGACGAGAGCTGGCCGAACCCAGCGTGCCAGCACCACACCGGCCAGCAACAGCTACGACGTCACGCCGGTGACGAGAGCAGCCGCCTGGGGCCGACGGTGCCGGACCCAGCTGATCACCACGATGGCGGTGAACCCGGCGGCCGCGAACGTGTCGACGGTTCGCGCGTTGCGAACCCCGCGCAGAAGCAC
>JAYTFI010000328.1:0-1937 GCA_043734485.1 Acidimicrobiales bacterium
GCGACCCCGCGCCGGCGCTCGACAGCCATGTCCCGATGACCATCGTGCACAAGCCATCGACGGTCGGCGCAGACGCGTAACGACGGCGCGTTCTGCCTCACCGAGCTGTGCCCTCAAACCTCGGTGAAGAGCCGCTCGTAGATTCCAGGACCGAATTCCGTCGCGGTGCGACGTTACGCCGTTACGCCGTGCGCGCCGCTGGGACCGTCACCACACCCTCAGACTCCGACTCACGGTTGAGGGCGTCCTACTCTTCGGCAACTGACCGATCGGGAGCGCTCTGCTTCAGCTGACCGGCCCACGCGGTGAAGAACGCCCGAACCTCGGCGACGTCGACGCTGTCGGCGGGGGATCTCGTCGCCTGGGAAGCGCTCAAGCGTTCGCATCATCGATGCCAGCACGTTGGAGTCGAAGCCGGCGTCGATCTCTGCGGCGCGATCCATCAGGACCCGACGACCGAAGCGTCGCGCGAGCACGTAGACGTCGGAGAAGTCGCGAGCCTCTGCCCGATCGAAGAGGGCGAACAGCGTCCGCCCGACCGCCCCGCCAACTCCTCGGGGTCAAAGGTCGGTCCGACAATCGAGACGACTGGCGGATGGCCGGCCGACACGTCGATTGCGATGTCGACGAGCAGGTCCCCATCACCGTGCAGATGAAGCCGAGCGAACGACTCACTCACCTGGATCCGCTCGACCGTCCATCCTCGTGCGACCGCTGCGTGCGCGAGTTGGTCGCCAGCGGCGGCCACATCGGATCGCCCCCGTATACCGGAAAAGCCACGGTCCTTCGTGGGGTGCGTCGAGAGACCTGACACCAAGGCTGTGAGCCGGGCAAACGATGGAGCCGGGTGCGAGGATCGAACTCGCCACCTCATGATTACAAGTCATCGAAATGCGCTCCCACCAGGTGTTTCTTGGTCCACTGGAGGACTCTCGGCTCACTCCGACCAGGCGGGGAACTGACGACCGTCCCCAATCGTCCCCAGCTATGCGCGGCTGCAACCCCAGCCCATCGCAAGAGTTCTGCGGGCTGATCGCGACACCGCAACACGTGATCGGCGGAGAGCAGGTTGGGCATCGCGTGGGCACGGCAGCGTTGCCATGCCGCGCCTTGGAACAACGGCCGATCGATTTGACCAGACCGGCGTGCGCGTCGGACACAACGGCGCGCGCCGTCCACGCCACGGTCAGTCAACGTGGTGAGGAACTCGTGCCAGACGATCTCGTTCTCGGAATTCAACTGGCGAAGTTCACTATGAACGGCGCAACATGCATTCCTCGCCAGGCATGCGCTTCCGAGGACAGCAACGCCATCTTGACGCGTGGTGCTCTACCGGGACGCGTCGATCACTGATTGAGCGCTGCGTCGAGCTGATCAGCAATTCTCAGCAAGACCTTAGGCGGCGTGGTCGGATTGGATGTCATGACGAATGCGATCCCACCGTCGGGCTGCGGGATCGACACGAGCTGGGTGTCTACGTAGCCGGCGCCATCGGGACCCGTCGGGTCGACAAACGCTGTACGCCCTGAGGACAGCTTAACTTCTGATTCGTCGGCGTCGGATGTTGGCCGCCGGTTATCGAGCGGAGCTGGTGTGTACCCCAGTGAGAATGCTGCGTCCACGATCACTGCACCGGCGTTGGTGGGCCCATCGAAGGAAATCTCGCAGCCCTCCGGCGCGCCGATGGGTTTGGCGACGTGTGGGCTGTATGACCCGAGGTCGATGTGGGACAGGACGCCGTACAAGTCAAGACAAGCTTCACTCGTGGCCATGATCGCTTCGGCCGATGGGAGGGGCGTAGTGGTCGGCAGCGCCTCGGGTGGGGTAGAAGCCGCCGGCTCGGGGGCCGAAAACGCTACGTCAGTCGTGGACCCAGCCGACGTGGACGCGGAAGTGTCGGTCACTTGCGAGCCCAACGTCTGATTCACTGTCGATGC
>JAYTFI010000329.1:0-2325 GCA_043734485.1 Acidimicrobiales bacterium
CACGATCGGCACGCTGTCGCTACTGACCGCACGGCCGACCGATTGGCGCCCGGTGACGGCACTGGTCGCCAGGCACACACGGGGCGGCGATGCGATCATGTTCGCCGCTGGCCGCAGCCGCCTGGGCTTCGAGTACTACCGCATGCGGGGTTCGCAGGACCTCGGAAGGCTGCCGATACCGGTGCATCCGATTGCACCGTGGGGCGGATTCGGGATCGAGGACGTCGCCGGAGGTCCTACCGCGCAGACGTTCGAGCGGGCGAGGGACAGCTACCCGCGCCTCTGGATCGTCGCCCCCTCCCGGCGTTACGCCGAATCGGTCGAGGTCGCGTATCGCTACCCTCCGCCGGCGCTGGCGGCGCGCTTCGGCGCCGCGTTCGTGTTTCGTTACGACTTCTCGCCAGCCCCATGAGCGGTGCGCTTCACCGCGGCCCGGTAGGTGCCGATCAGTGCTTCGTGAAGATTCGCGACCTGCGCCTTAGCGGACTCGTCATCCGCCCGCGAGCCGATAGAAGAGGCGGCACATGAGCTTTTTGCGGCGGTCGAACAAAGAGTCTGGATCGCGTCGTAGCCCGGCATCGTCCGACAGCGAGGGTGCGCCGTTGTTCAAGCCGCGGGATGGGGGGGCCGATGCACCCGGCATGATCACCGGCGTGCTTCCCGGACAGAATGACGCAAACGCGGAGCCATCAGCGCCGGGCTGGCATTCGGCGCAGGAGCTCGCCAACCTCGGCCACGACGACTCGATCGAGGGCCTCACCATCGATCAGGTGAGTGTGGTTCGCATCGGCGACCGAGCCGTTGTTGTTCCGGTGTCGCATGATCTGGCAGAGCGGAGCGGCTTCGAGATCGTTCCCACGAGCCAGGAATCGCTGTTCGCCCTCGGGGTGCGTCCGGTACCGGCCGCGACGACCGAACTTCTGCCCCGGTGGGACGCCCCCGTCGCCGAGGCGCTGCGTGCACCCGAGGTCGACGTCGCTCAGCTGGCGCCCAACACCGACGCAGACGCAGATCCAGATAGGGACACGGACACGGCCACAGACACGGCCACAGACACGGACGCGGACGCGCTCGTCGACGACTTCATGGCCGATCAGCCCGAACTGGCAACAAAGCCGGGCTTCGACGAATGGTCGGAACCCGGTCCTGACGCAGCTTCAGGGCCTTCGGTGTCAACGCCTACCGGCGAGGACATGTTCGCCCTCGAGCCGATCGCTGCGAGCGTTGCCCAGCCCGACCACGGTCCTTACCTCGACGAGTGGTCGGCGACCGTCGAGCCGGCCCGACCGCAGGCCGTGCATGGTCCGGACCGACAAGAGTGGCCGCATGATGACGATTCGCCGGCTTGGCCTGAGGTCGAACGTCGGGTCAACGACCGTCGCGCCGGTCCGGTGCTGGCCTGGGGCGGGGGCGATCCGGCGCCCGTCAGCTCGTCCGAAATTGTCCGGGGCGACACGTCTGACGCAGCCGACCAAGCGTGGGCGACGGAAGGGACGCGGCCCGTTGTCACCGAGCCCATTCGCATCGCCGCCGAACCCGTTGCCCAAGATCAGGGCGAGCCGGTCGTGGCCATGGTCGACGTGGCCTTCCGCAGCTCGCCCGAGCGACGGTTCGGCCTGCGCATCGCAGCCGGCGAGGTGGTCGTCGTCACCGGCGCCGGTGGAAGCGGCAAGTCGTCGCTGCTTCGCCTGTTAGCCGGTCTCGAGGCGCCGGGCACCGGAACCGTCACCGTTGCTGGGGTGGCGCTCGACGCGCTGCAAGACGAGCAGCGACTCGTCCGCGAGGCGGTCTGCGCCGGGTTCGTGGCCTCCTCCGGACATCTCGTACCTGACCTGAGCGTGATCGAGAACATCGAGCTGCCGCTACTCGTCGGCGGCGTGGACCCGCTCGAGGCGCGGGCCGCGGCCGAAGCGCTCCTGGCCCGGTGGCGTATCCCGGCCTTGGGGGGCCGGGCAGCAGGAACGCTCTCGACGACCGAGCAGCGCTGTGTCCTCCTCGCCCGCGCACTTGTTTCCGAGAGTCCGCTGATCCTCGCCGACGATCCCACTATCGGGATTGCCGCCGACGTGGCCGGCGACATCGTCTCGCTGCTGATCGAGCAGGCTGGCCTCGGCGCCGCCGTGGTCATCGCCACATCCGATCCCCGGGTCGTGGTCGCGGGCGTTCGTCTGCTGACCATGCGCGCCGGCGACATCGTCGGCGATGCCCTCGTCCCCGCCGCTGTCGACTGAGGCGCTCGACTGAGGCCGCAGCGCGCCGCCCGACAGGTCAGGGAAGCGGTTGACGGGCGATGAGCGTGACGCCCGGCTGATCCTCGGCCTGCGC
>JAYTFI010000330.1:0-4456 GCA_043734485.1 Acidimicrobiales bacterium
GGCTCCGATCTCGTCGCCGACCTGACGACGTGGAAGCGGTGGCAGGAGATTCCCCCGTTGTGCACGCTCGCCGTGGCCCAGAGGCCGGGAGAAAAGGACACCGGGGAGCTGACTCCGGGTTGGCGTTCCGTCGCCATCCGGCTGCCTGCGCTCGAGTTGTCGAGCACCGAACTGCGGGCGATGGTGGGGGAGGGTCGGCCTGTCGACTTCCTCGTGCCGGCGGAGACGATCGCGGTGATCCGGGATCGATGGCTCTACCGGGTCGCTCCGGCAGTGTCCCAGCCAGTGCCTCGGGCGGCTCCGTTGCCCGCCGTGACGCCGGAACGCCCGTAGACTTCGCCCTGCGCGACTGCGGAACCTGCCGCTCGTCGCCTGCACCGACTCTCTGAGGAGAACGCACTGTCCGCGAGCGCCGCCCCCATCACCACCCGGTCGACGACCGCCGAGATCCGCAGCCTGGCGATTGCTGCGGCGCAGGCTGCGGACGAGAAGAAGGCGTTGGATGTGCTGGTTCTGGACGTGTCGGAGACGCTGACGATCACCGACGCCTTCATCATCGCCAGCGCGTCGAATACCCGACTCGTGGCCACCATCGCCGAGGCCATCGAGCAGCGCGTGAAGCTCGACGGCGGTCCGAGCCCGATCTCGATCGAGGGCCTGCACGAGGGCAGTTGGGTGCTGCTCGACTTCGGTGGGTTCGTCGCGCATGTCTTCCTCGAGGAAACGCGGCGCTACTACGACCTCGAGCGTTTGTGGCTCGACGCGCCGCGCATCGACTGGGCTGCCGCCTGACCCCACGAGGTGATGCCGGGGAGTGAGGTCCAAACTCGGCACATTGTATGCTTTTTTGCATGCACACCACGAGCGTTCGAATCGACGGAGCCACCCATGACGAGCTGAAGCGACTCGCTGCCGATCTGGGAACCACAGTCGGGCAGACGGTCACCCTCGCCGTCCGGTCCCTTCGACAGGACAGGATCGGTCACGATCTCACCGCCCCACTGCGAGACGACGAAATGACGTGGCTCGATGCTGAACTCGGGTGACGTGGTCGACCTGGATTTCGGCCCTACCAAAGGACGGGAGGCCGGATTCCGACACCCGGCCGTAGTCGTGAGCGCCCAGAGGATCCTCGACGCCTCACCGTCGGTTCTTCAGGTCGTGCCGCTCACATCAACCATCCGGAGCTTTGGTTCCGAAATCGCCGTCAGTCCGGAAGTCACCAACGGACTGGATCGGCGGTCCGCCGCGCAGTGTCAGCATATTCGAGGCGTCTCACCAGCGCGCGTCCTTGCCATCCGGGGTAACATCGGGCCGGTACTGCTGGCGCAGATCCGTGAGACCCTCGCCGTCATCCTTGACGTTTCACGATGAACCCCAAGTTGTACCGCCGGGGGTTGTCATCCAGCGCTCGGCGTGTGACCATCCCAAGCATGCGACCGTTCCGATTGATCCTAGCCAGCGCCGTCGTCCTCGTGGCCGGGCCGGGCCTGTCCCCCGCGCTGGGCGCGACAGCAACGGCACCACGCATCGGCGGTACGTGTTCGGCGAAGCTGATCGGCACGGTCGGCCTCGACGCCAAAGGCCAGCCGCTCCTGTGCACGCGTCTCACCAAGTCGAAGGCGCAGTGGAAGCTGGCGCCGCTCGGCTCGTTTGAGCGGCCGATCCCGTTGGGTCAGACGGCCGAGACCGGTCCCGTGGAGTCGCGGTTCCGGGTCCGGGTCGTACGCGTGAACTTCTCTGCGGCCGCTGAGATCCTGGCCGAATCCCCCGCGCTGGTTGCGCCTGCGACCGGCGTCGAATACGTCCGCGTGCGGATTGAGGCGACGTTCGCCGGCCCGGCCGCGTCGGCTCCGACCCAGCATGTCTGGTACGCCCGTGACGTGTCGGGCGCCGACTATGCGGCGTCCGACGGTTGCGGGGGCGGCTACGGGAGCGATTTCGATGTGGGTGTGGCGGTGCCCAAAGGTGACGTCGTGGCCGGCAATCACTGCTTCGAGGTGCCTGCCGCCTCCGTAAGCGGCCTGCGCCTGCGCGTCGACGGGTACGGCGACCGGGCGACCATGTACTTCGCGCTGCGGTGACCCAGCGTGATGTGTGGAAAACCGGGGCTCGCAATGGGCCGTACGACCATTGCCGGCTCCCGCAGTTGCTCCGTAGGCTCGGTAGTGCGGGCGCGTCGAGCGTTGCGCCGTAACTGCTAGAGGATGGACGGCCATGAAGGTAACGATGGTGGGCACGGGCTATGTGGGTCTCGTGACGGGCGCGTGCTTGGCCGGCGTGGGCTGTTCGGTGACCTGCGTCGACGCCGATCTCGCGAAGATCGAGCGCCTTCAGGCTGGTGAGCTGCCGATCTACGAGCCGGGTCTCGGCGACGTCGTCGCTCGCACAACCGCCCGTGACGGCTGCGCTTCTCGACCGATCTGGGCGTGGAGTTGCGGGGATCCGATGCAGTGTTCATCGCCGTCGGCACGCCATCGGGTGGCGACGGCGTGGCTGACCTCAGCCAGGTGGACGCCGTCGCCCGTGCCGTTGGGCGTCATCTCGACCACTACACGGTCGTCATCACGAAAAGCACGGTACCGGTCGGGACGGCCGTGATGGTGCGAGCCGCCATTGCGGAGGAACTCGAGGCCCGCGGCGCCGATGTCGAGTTCGACGTCGCCTCCAACCCCGAGTTCCTGAAGGAGGGTGCGGCAATTGCGGATTTCATGCGCCCCGACCGGATAGGATCGGTGTCGAGTCGGACCGGGCGAAGGCGGTGCTTTCGCAGATCTACCGTCCCTTTGTGTTGAACGGCCACCCGCTGCTGTTCATGGACATCGCCTCGGCCGAAGTGACGAAATACGCAGCGAACGCCATGCTGGCGGTCCGCATCAGCTTCATGAACCTCATCGCGCGGGTGTGCGAAGAGGCCCGGGCCGACATCAGTGTTGTGCGGCGGGGGATCGGATCGGATTCGAGGATCGGGAGCCAGTTCCTCTATGCCGGCATCGGCTACGGCGGTTCGTGTTTCCCCAAAAAAGTACGCGCGCTGATCGCGTCGGGTGAGTCGTTCGGGCTGCCGATGGACATTCTTCGCGCCACCGAGGTGGTCAACGACGCGCAGAAGCTCGTCCCGGTGCATCGCCTCGAGGCGCAACTCGGCGGGCTCGCCGGCCGCAAGATCGCCGTGTGGGGTCTCGCGTTCAAGCCGAACACGGACGACATCCGTGAGGCGCCGGCGATCAGCATCATCTGTGCACTTGCTGATGCTGGGGCCGAGGTCGTCGTCTACGGCCCGGTCGCCATGGTCATAGGCGCGCAGATCATCGGCGATCGTTGCGTGTTCGCGGCGAGTGCGTACGAGGCGCTCGACGATGCGGATGCGCTCGTGCTGGCGACGGAGTGGCCTGAGTTCCGGGCGCCCGATGTGGAGGACATGGCGAAGCGGATGCGGGGACGCGTGGTCGTGGACGGGCGCAATTCTCTCGATGCCGAGGCCCTGCGCGCGCATGGCTTCGAGTACAGCGGCATCGGCCTCGGACGGGTCGGACCGGCGTGACCCCCGCGCCGGCAAGCCAGGTCGTCTACGTCGCCGGTGGAGCGGGCTTCCTCGGCTCGCACCTGTGCCGGCTGTTCCTCGACCGCGGCGACCGGGTCGTGTGCATCGACAACTACTCGACCGGTTTCGCCATCAACCTCGCCGCCGTTGTCGACCATCCGCGCTTCACGGCGGTCGAGCATGACATCACCGAACCTTTCAGCGGCAACGCGACGTTGGCCTCGCTCATCACCTCCGAGCCGCCCACCCGGATCTGCAACATGGCGTCGCCGGCCAGCCCACCGACGTACCACCGTCTTGCCATCGAGACCCTGATGGTCGGCTCGGTCGGCATGCGCAACCTGCTGGAGCTGGCGGTGTCGAGTGGTGCCCGGATCCTCCAGGCGTCCACCAGCGAGGTGTACGGCGACCCTGACGTGCACCCACAACCCGAGTCCTACTGGGGCCATGTCAACCCGATCGGGCCGCGCAGCATGTACGACGAGTCGAAGCGCTTCGCCGAGGCCCTCTGCATCACCTACGCCCGCACCCGCAACGTCGACGTCCGCCTGCCCCGCATCTTCAACACCTACGGCCCCGGCCTCAGCCCCGACGACGGCCGCGTCGTCACCAATTTCATCGGCCAGGCGCTTCGGGGCGAACCGCTGACGGTCTACGGGGACGGCACACAGACCCGCAGCTTCTGCTTCGTCGACGACGAGGTGCGCGGACTCGTGGCGCTGTTGGACTCCGATGCGGAGGGGCCGGTGAACATCGGCAACCCGCACGAGTTCACGATGCTGGAGCTGGCGTCGTTGGTGCTCGAGGTGACCGGCTCCGGGTCGGTGATCCACCACCTGCCGCTTCCCGGTGACGACCCGCTCCAGCGCCAGCCCGACATCACCCGGGCCCGGGTCGAGCTGGGGTGGGAGC
>JAYTFI010000331.1:0-4673 GCA_043734485.1 Acidimicrobiales bacterium
GTACCGCACGAGGAAGCGCCATACGCCGTATTCACGGAACTGCCGGACGTGCACCGATTCGTGGTGCAGAAGCTCCTCGAATCGGGCGGACTCGGCCGCCTTGCGGGTCACGATCACGAGCCGGCCAAGCGTGACCCCGTCCGCGCCGGGCGGAACCGGCCCACCCTTCCAGAGCCAGAAGTCACCGGTGCGGCGAGGGAGGCCCATCCATCAAAACAGCCGCGCCGTCAGCTTGCGGCGCAACGCCGGCACCCGCGGATCGTCGGCCATGACGGCCAGAAGGTCGAGGTAGCGCTGCCTGGCAGTCTCATCGGTCTTCACCGTCGGCAGCAGGCTCTCGAGCTCGGCGACGGCGTCGTCGTGATCGGAATCGGGGCCTGCTGCGAGTCGGGCGGCCGCCGCGATCCGCTGCACATCGGCCGTCTCCGGGATGCGGGACAGCAGCTGGAGCGCCTCTTCGGCCCGCTCATCGGCGACCAGCATCTCGGCGAGCGCCACGACACCCGCCACGTTGCCGGGCTCGAGGTCGAGAGCCGACCGCAGCTTGGCCTCGTCGTTGGCGGCGATGCCCTCCTCGACGAGCACCACCGCCGGACTTTTCGCCGGCACAAGCTTCGCGACCCAGGCCTTGATCTGCGCTTCCGGGATCGCGCCGATGAACGACTCAGCGATCTTGCCGTCGATCACGGCGAAGACGGCAGGGATCGACTGCACCTGGAACGCCTGCCCGATCCTCGGGTTCTCGTCGACGTTTACCTTGGCCAGTACGACATCGCCGCCGGTCGCGTCGATGACCTTCTCGATGATCGGTCCAAGCGTCCGGCACGGCCCGCACCAGGGCGCCCAGAGGTCGATCACGACCGGGACGGAGGCGGATTTCTCCACGACCTCGGTCTGGAAGGTGGCATCGGTGACATCGACATAAGCCATGTTCCGAGGGTACATCGGGCTTCGCACGAGCAAGCCGCGAGCGACCGCCGGGTAGGTTGTGCCCCCATGCCCGAACAGGCCACGACCGATACCCCGAACCCGCCGCATGGCGCGCCCGGCGACCCACCTGGTGTCCGGGTCGCCGCCGTCACTGCGTGGATGGAGGCGAACATCCCCGGCGCGACCGGTCCGCTGCGCTTCGATCTCGTCGCGGGCGGCCGCTCCAACTTCACCTACCGGGTCGACGATGCCGCCGGGAACACCTTCGTTCTGCGCCGCCCCCCGCTCGGCCATCTCCTCCCGTCGGCCCACGACATGGGCCGTGAGTTCCGGATCATCTCGGCGCTCGGGCCGACCGTCGTTCCCGTGGCACCGGCACTTGGTATGTGCACGGACGAATCGGTCGCGGACCGGCCGTTCTACGTGATGCGCTTCGTCGATGGCCACATCCTTCGCTACGTCGAGGATGCCGAAGCACTCACCGAGGCGCAGCGGGCCATTGCGAGCGAGTCCGTCGTCGATGTCCTTGCCGATCTCCATGCGCTCGACCCCGACGCGGTCGGCCTCGGGCAGCTCGGCAAGCGCGACGGGTACATCGAGCGTCAGCTCAAGCGCTGGCACACGCAGTTCACGCAGTCGAAGACGCGCGAAGTGCCGCTCGTCGATGAGGTCTACGAACGTCTGCGCGCATCCATTCCTGGACAGCAGGCCGTCGGCATCGTCCACGGCGACTACCGCCTCGACAACACCATGGTGGGCGATGACGGGCGCATCGTCGCCGTCCTCGACTGGGAGATCTGCACCCTTGGCGATCCGCTCGCGGACGTCGGTCTGCTCATGGTCTACTGGCCGGAACGGACCGACGTGAACCTGCCGCTCGGTGCCGCGGCCACCCTCGCGGAGGGCTTCCTCAGCCGCAACGCGATGCGAGACCGGTACGCGGCGAGGTCCCCGCTCGACCTCTCGCATCTCGACTACTACGTTGCCTTCGGCTACTGGAAGCTGGCCTGCATCCTCGACGGCGTCTACACCCGCTACAAGACTGGCGGCATGGCCGACGACGGGTTCGACTTCACCACATTCGACGAGCAGGTGCATCGCCTCTCCGAGGGAGCGGCCTCCGCCCTCGAAGCACTCGGGTCCAAATGACAAGCGCGCTTATTACCTGGGAGAGCGACATTCCGCAGGGGCTGCGCGACCCGCTCCTGCTCGTGGCCATGGACGGCTGGATCGACGCCGGCTTCGGCGCGGCAACTGCCATGGGCAGCCTCAAGGCGCAGATCCGCACGAACCGACTCGTCCGCTTCGACACCGACGAGCTCCTCGACCAGCGCGCCCGGCGGCCGGTGATGCGTCTCGTCAACGGCGTCAACACGAACGTGAAGTGGCCGCGTCTACAACTGCGCCACGGCCGCGACACCGCCGGCCAGGACGTGCTCGTGCTGACCGGGCCCGAGCCCGACTTCCGTTGGAACCGCTTCACCGAGGCGTTGATGGAGTTGGTCGACACGTTGGGCGTGCGCATGTGCATCGGCTTCGGTGCGTTTCCGGCGGCTGCGCCGCACACGCGGCCCGTTTCACTGGGGGCGACGGCGACGACCAGCGAACTGGCCGAACGGGTCGGATTCCTGGAAGCGGCATTCGACATCCCGGCCGGCGTGCAGGCGGCGATCGAACGGGCCTTCGCCGAAGCCGGCAAGCCCGCCGTGGGGGTGTGGGCGCGGGTTCCCCACTACGCCGCAACCATGCCGTTCCCAGCCGCTGCGGCTGCACTGCTCGACTGCGTGGCCCGTCTCAGCGGTCTGGTCGTCGACACTTCGGAACTGCACAATGCCGGCGCTGCCGCGATCCAGCAGATCGACGCACTCGTCCGCAACAACCCCGAGCACATCGAAATGGTCCGAAACCTCGAGAAGCAGATCGATAGCGAGGACACGATGCGCGGCGCCACTTCGCCGACGCTCGCGCGCGACCTCGAGAACCTGCCGAGCGGCGATGAGCTCGCGGCCGAGCTTGAGAAGTTCCTACGCGAACAGTGAGCCCGCACTGCGCTCGTATGCCCACATAGTTCGTATGCCCACGTGGCTCGTATGCCCACATAGCTCGTATGCCCACATAGCGTCTTTCGAACCAGGAGTCCCCGCCACATGATCCCCGAATCATTCCCCGCGTTCATCGCCGTGAAGTCCGACGGCCCCGATGGCAAGCCTGTCGTCACCCGCGGCATCGATGTTCTGCGCGCAGGCGATCTTCCGGCCGGCGAGGTCACGGTGCGAGTGCATTGGTCGAGCGTGAACTACAAGGACGCGCTGGCCACATTGGCCAACGGCGGGGTGGCCCGCATCTCGCCGCTCGTGGCCGGCGTCGACCTCGCCGGCGTCGTGATGGCCGTCGACGGCTCCGCATCGGTGTCGGTCGGCGACGAAGTGATCGCCCACGGCAACGACATCGGCGTCGCTCGCCACGGCGCGTACGCGCACTACTGCTGCCTCCCCGCGGATCAGGTGATCGCGCTGCCGCAGGGGCTGTCTTTGCGTGACGCGATGGCCATCGGTACGGCCGGGTTCACCGCTGCGCAGTCGGTCGACGCCCTCGAACGTCACGGCCTCACGCCCGACGACGGGACCGTGCTCGTCACCGGCGCGACCGGCGGTGTCGGATCGACTGCCGTCGGTATTCTCGCCCGGCGCGGGTACACGGTCGCGGCGAGCACAGGAAAGGCCTCCGAGCACCCCTACCTGCTGGCGCTCGGCGCAAGCGAGATCCTCGACCGCTCGGAGACGTCGGCGGAGAGCAGTCGCCCGCTGGAGAAGGAACGGTGGATCGCGGCGGTGGACTGCGTTGGGGGTTCGACCCTCGCTTACGTCTTGAGGACGCTGCGTTACGGTGGCGCCGTTGCGGCATCCGGGCTCACCGGCGGAAGCGGTCTGCCCACCACCGTCCTTCCGTTCATCCTGCGCGGGGTCGCGCTGCTCGGAATCGACTCGGTACAGCTCGACATGGCGCATCGACGGGCGATCTGGCACCGGTGCGCGACCGACCTCCGCCCCGTAAGCCTTGATGGCGACATGGTCGTCGAGATCGGACTCGACGGGTTGGAGGACGCGCTGACCGCGATCCGCGCCGGGAACGTCCGCGGTCGCACCCTCGTCAACCTGTGCTGATGGCGGCGGGCCCCGCCTCCGCTGCGCTTCGACACCCACCGCAATGCGCCTCGCTGGGCACTCACGGCTTCACTCCTCGCACGCTCCTCGTTCCCGCATTCGGCCACGGCAACTGACGGCGGCGGGCCCCGCCTCCGCTGCGCTTCGACACCCACCGCAATGCGCCTCGCTGGGCACGGCCCTTGAGGAACATCGGAACGAAAAGTCACGGTAAGGCCGCCGACCGCAGCGATCCTGCACGGATCCTCAGACCTCCGGGAGTAGCGCATATCCAGCCGCGTGACATGCATGTTTGTCGATCGGACGATTGGAAAAGTATCGCAGTTTCCGGATTGGCGGCGAACGCCATGCGCGATGATGTCACCCCCAAAAACGCCGTTGAGTGGCAAGTTCGAGCCCCGGAGCGTTCATAGTCCTAGTCGAGGGGGTTAGACCGTTCATCGCAACGGACGAGACCCGTGATGTCGACCTCTCCCTACTCCAGGAGGTCTGATCCTCGTCACAGGCCAATTCGCGAACGGTCGAGCTGCAACACGAATTCGGCCGATCGGTAGTCCCATATTCGCCCACGGAGAGTCG
>JAYTFI010000332.1:0-1924 GCA_043734485.1 Acidimicrobiales bacterium
CGCCGGGCGAGGCTCAACCGGGTGGAGCGGAAGTGCCCCTAACGTTGCCGACGTGGCGCCCGAGCCGATAGCGAACGAGTCATCGACTTGGAACGGAGCCGCCTCCATAACCGTGGACGGGTCGCTCGGCGCGACCGCGGAGTTGGATCCTGACACCGCCGCGGCCACTGCGGACGCCATCGCGGCCAACGTCGAGCGGGTGCTGAAGGGCAAGCGGGACCTCGTCGAGCTCGTCGTGGTCGCCATGCTGGCCGAGGGCCATGTGCTCTTGGAGGATGTCCCCGGTGTTGGCAAGACCCTGCTGGCAAAGGCCCTCACCGCATCGACCGGCACGGTGAGCCGCCGGGTGCAGTTCACCGCCGACCTCCTGCCCTCTGACATCATCGGCTCGCAGGTGCTTGACCGGGCAACGAACGACTTCGTCTTCCGGCCGGGGCCGGTGTTCGCGAACGTGCTGCTGGCCGACGAGATCAATCGGGCGCCTGCGAAGACGCAGTCGGCGCTGCTCGAAGCGATGGAGGAACGTCAGGTCACGAGCGACAACAGCTCCTACCGCGTCCCTCGTCCGTTCATGGTCATCGCCACGCAGAACCCGTTCGAGCACAGCGGCACCTACACGCTCCCGGAGAGTCAGCTCGACCGGTTCCTCTTCCGCATGTCGGTGGGCTATCCCGACCGGCTCACCGAGATCGCCGTGCTCGAACAGGACGGAGGCGAGTTGGAGCTGCCACACCTTCGGCCCGTCACCGACCTCGAAGGCCTGCGAGCGCTCATCGGCGCGGCACAGCGGGTGCACGTGTCACCGCTGATCCACGCCTACATCGTCGATCTGGTCCACCAGACGCGACGTCATCCGAAGCTGCGCCTCGGGGCATCGCCCCGGGCCTCGGTGGCGCTCATGCGGGCGAGCCGTGCCCGGGCGCTGACCCGAGGTCGTGGGTTCGTGACGCCCGACGACGTGCTCGCACTCGCCGAAGCGGCACTCGGCCATCGCCTCCACCTGCAGAACGGAGCCACCGCCAACGTGCAGGTCGCGGTCGCATTGGTCCGAGACGTCGTGTCCGCGGTTCCCGTCCCCGTGGCCGGCACGCGGGCCCGCCGCTGACGGCCATGCGGGCCATGGCGACCATGCCGACCAGGCCGACCATGCCGACGATGCGCATCACGGCACGCGGCTGGTCGGTGCTGGTGGTGTCCACGGCTGTCGGGGTGATCGGGCGGCTTCTCGGCTCGCTCGAACTGCTATGCGCCGGGCTGGCCGGGGCGCTCACGTTCGCAGTGGCGATCGTGCTCTCTACAGCGACGCGCCGTCCCCGTGTGCATTTCGAGCGTCGAGTGCCCGCGGAGGTGTTCGCCGACGACGAGGTGCGCATCGAGCTGGAGGCCTCGTCGGGGTCGCGGCGGACACCCACGCTCACCGTCGAGGAGCACACCGGACCGGATACGAGCCGCACGTTCGGCCTCGCGGCCATGAAGCCGCGTCTGTCTCGCACGATCCGCTACGACTTCGCCGCCGGAGGCCGCGGCATGCGACTCCTCGGACCGTGTGCGGTCACCCGGACCGACAGGCTCGGCTTCACCCGCCGCGCCGGCACCATCGGGGAGACGACGTCCATGATCGTCTGGCCGCAGCCGCGCCTCGCGGACATCCCGGACACCTATGCGAAGTCCGAATCGGTCCCGGCGTCGGTTGCGACGGCTGGCATCGACCGCGACCTGCTCGATATCCGACCCTTCGTCGACGGCGACGAGCTCCGGCGAATCCACTGGCGCACGACGGCCAGGACAGGGCAGCTCATGGTGCGATCGGATGCGGCGTCGACCGAACGGGCGCGTCCGCTGATCGTGCTCGACGCACGCGAACGGGCCCACACCGCAGGCTCCCTCGAGCTCGCACTCTCCCTCGTATGCGGGTACGCAATGA
>JAYTFI010000333.1:0-2790 GCA_043734485.1 Acidimicrobiales bacterium
TGTACTCACTGGATACGGGATGCAGAAATCGGCAGGATTCTGCATCTGGATCTACAGTGCGGTCGACGATCCGGCAGCCTCGATGCAACCGCCAACACAAGGGGACACCAAATGTGGGACTTCGAAACCGACCCGGCCTACCAGGCCGAGCTCGACTGGGTGGAGGCGTTCGTTCGCGAGGAGGTGGAGCCGCTCGATCTCCTCTTCATGACGCCGTACGACAAGAGCGACACGAAGGCGATGTCCGTCGTGCGCCCGCTCCAGCAGCGGGTGAAGGATCGCAGGCTGTGGGCCGCGCACCTCGGTCCCGAGTTGGGCGGACAGGGCTACGGGCAGATGAAGCTCGCACTCCTCAACGAGATCCTCGGGCGGTCGCGCTTCGCCCCAACGGTGTTCGGCTGCCAGGCCCCGGACAGCGGGAACGCAGAGATCCTCGCCCACTACGGGACGGACGCGCAGAAGGCCCGGTTCCTGCAGCCGCTGCTCGACGGGGAGATCTCGTCGTGCTACTCGATGACCGAACCGCACGCCGGCGCCGACCCGACGCTGTTCACCACACAGGCGGTTCGGGACGGCGATCAGTGGGTGATCAGCGGCGAGAAATGGTTCTCGTCGAGCGCGCGGTACTCGTCGTTCTTCATCGTGATGGCGGTGACCAACCCAGATGTGAGCGCGTACAAGGGCATGTCGATGTTCATCGTCCCGGCCGACACTCCCGGCATCGAGATCCTGCGCAACGTCGGCGTCGGCACGGAGATGAACGAGAGCGGATCTCATGCCTACATCCGTTATACGGACGTCCGTATCCCCGCCGACCACCTCCTCGGCGGGGAGGGCAACGCGTTCGTGATCGCGCAGACCCGGCTCGGCGGGGGCCGGATCCATCATGCGATGCGCACCATCGCGCAGGTACGCAAGGCCTTCGACATGATGTGCGAACGGGCCGTTTCGCGCTCGACCCGCACCGGCACTCTGGCCTCGCTCCAGATGACGCAGGAGCGGGTGGCCGATAGCTGGATCGAGATCGAGCAGTTCCGCCTCCTCGTGCTGCGCACCGCATGGCTGATCGACAAGCACAAGGACTACAAGATCGTCCGTAAGGACATCGCCGCGGTGAAGGTGGCCATGCCGAAGGTGCTGCACGACGTCGTGCAGCGGGCCATGCACCTGCACGGTGCGCTCGGCGTGTCGAACGAGATGCCGTTCTCGGGCCTGATGACGATGGCGGAAGTGATGGCCGTGGCCGACGGACCGACCGAGGTGCACAAGATCACGCTCGCCACGCAGCTGCTGAAGGGATATAAGCCGGTCGACGGGCTGTGGCCGAGCGGTCACCTTCCGACCCGCCGTGAGGCCGCGCAGAAGCAGTTCGCACACCTACTGGAGAACTCGATCGCGAACGAGACGTGATGGCGGTGGCCTCCAGCAAGGACCTCTTCGACATGACCGGGCGGGTCGCGGTCATCACCGGCGGCAGCCGCGGCCTCGGCAAGCACATGGCCAGGGCCTTCGCCGAGCACGGCGCAACCGTGGTGATCGCCAGCCGCAAGGCGGACGCGTGCGTCGCGCTGGCCGACGAGATCACGAAGGATACCGGGCAGAAAGCGCTCGGCGTGGGCTGCCACGTCGGAAAGTGGTCGGACTGTGACGCGCTCGTGGACCGCGTCTACCGCGAGTTCGGGAAGGTCGATGTGCTCGTCAACAACGCCGGCATGTCGCCGCTCTACCCATCCCTCGATGCGGTGACCGAGGAGCTGTTCGACAAGGTCATCGACGTCAACCTCAAGGGGGCGTTCCGGCTGATGGCGCTGTGCGGCCCGCGCATGGCGTCGGGCGACGGTGGCTCGATCATCAACGTGAGCTCGATCGCCTCGGTGCAGCCGTCCGCAAACGAGATGGCCTACGGCGCGGCCAAGGCCGGGCTCAACGCCCTCACGCTCGGCATGGCCCGGGCATTCGGCCCGAAGGTACGCGTGAATACGATCATGCCCGGACCGTTCCTGACCGACATCTCGCTGGCGTGGGACCTCGACAACTTCAGGAAGATGGCGCAGAGCACCATTCCGCTGAAGCGCGGCGGCGAGCCCGAGGAGATCGTCGGCGCGGCGCTGTACCTGGCCTCTGATGCATCGAGCTATACGACCGGAGCGATCATCAAGATCGACGGCGGCGCGGCCTGGCAGCCGGGTTGAACGCACCAACCTTCCACGGCCACGCGATTGTGCCGATCCGCCGCGCTCGGCTGGGTTCATAGGTCCTGGGCCGTTCGCCTCATAACGACCGGAATCGCCTTCGCCGTGACCTGGCGTGCCGATAAGCACCATGTTCCCGACGGATCGGGGACGCAACAGATCCACAAGGACGTGGGATGGGCACGGATGCCGCATTCGCGACCCTCGGCTTGGCCGTGGGCGCGCAACCGATCGAGATCACCCGGGCGTTCCGGGCACTGAGCCGCGCCACGCATCCCGACCATGGTGGCGATCGTTGCCGGTTCGAAGTGGTGCTCGGCGCGTTCCGCGCCCTGCAATGCGCCGGTCTCGTCACGAAGCAGCCGGCCGCCGCGCCCGCCGCGCCCACATCGCGAACCCCAGTCCCGTGCGCGGCTGCCGACCGCTACCGCTCGTTCCTCCGTGACCTCGATCGCGCCGCCGCCATGATCGTCACGCCCATCCCCGCGACCGCGAACCCACCCACCCTTTCCGTTCGCCCAGATCGGTCAGCCGACCGCTTCGCCGAGATCCTCGAGCGCGAACTGCAGCGAGCGGCGGCCTGAGGAACGCAGGCTGC
>JAYTFI010000334.1:0-2276 GCA_043734485.1 Acidimicrobiales bacterium
AGGCGTCCCGGCCCCCGTTCCGGCGCCTCCGCTATCCGGGCCGGTCGCGGCCGCTGCCGTGGTTGGGACGACGCCGTCGATCGCTTCCCCGACCGCCCCGCCCATGGGTCGGCTCAACGCCGACTGGCGAGCGGACTACATCGAGGACGCGACGGCGAAAGAGACAACCGGACCCGTCAGCCGAGACGGCGACGAGTGCATCTTCTGCGCCATCCTCGCCGGCGGCCGGCCGGACAACGAGACCCACATCCTCGACCGGGGCACGTCGGTGATGACGATCCTCAACGCGTATCCGTATACGAGCGGGCACGCCATGGTGATGCCGCTGCGTCACGTCAGCGACCTGTCCGAGCTGACCGACGATGAGCGGGCCGAGCTGTGGGCGGACATCATCCACCTCACCGAAGTCATCAAGCGTGCATACAAACCGCAAGGCCTGAACGTCGGCATCAACCTCGGACGGGCGGCCGGTGCTGGCATCCCGGGTCATCTCCACGTCCATGTGGTCCCGCGGTGGAACGGCGACACGAACTTCATGACGTCGATCGCCGAGACGCGCGTCGTCCCCGAGTCGCTCGACCGGACGTGGGCGAAGCTCATCGCCAAGTGGTGAACGGACCGATCGGTATGGCGCACGAGGACACGGACGACGAGACTCGCACGGTACGGGCAGCGATCCTTCGCCGATTGCCGCCGGGGGAACGGGTCGAGATCGCTCTGCAGATGTCGATCGATGTGCGCGCGATCGCGCTGGCCGGCATCGCCGAACGAGATCCGAATGCCGGCCCGAGAGAACATGAGCTCGAGCTGTTTCGCATTCTGTACGGGGATACGCTGATCAGAGCGGCGTTTGCGAACGAGCCCCACGAGCAAGGATGAACACCGTCGCCGGCCTCCTGGCCCGGATCGTCTCGCTACTCGATGAGTGCGAGATCGACCACATGCTCACCGGGTCCTTCGTGAGCACGTTCTACGGTGAGCCGCGCGCCACCCAGGACATCGACCTCGTGATCGCGATACGAACGAACGAAGCACAAGCGCTTCGGCGATTCGTCGACCGGGCGGAGTCGATGGGCCTGTACGTTGCGCGTGCTGCAGCGCTCGGCCCGGCAATCGGCCGGCGCCAGTTCAATGTGATCTCGCCGATCGGCTGGAAGGTCGATCTCATGGTCCGCAAGGATCGACCGTTCAGCCGGTCAGAGTTCGAGAGGCGCCTGCGGCGATCGGTCCTCGGGGTCGACATCGACATTGCGTCGGCCGAAGACATCGTCCTTGCCAAACTTGAATGGGGCGGGACGATCGAGTCACGCCAGTTCGCCGACGTCGTGGGTGTGCTCGGTGTCCTCGCCGAAGTCGACGACGCCTACTTGGACCGATGGGCATCGGAGCTCGGTTTGGCCCCGCTGCTCGCGGAAGCGCGGCGGCAGGCCGGTCGGAAGCCATAACCGCACTCGACTGCCTGACGTGTCGGCAGACTGCATCCCTCATTTCGAGACTGTGAACACGTCCGGGCGCCCCTAGACACGTCTAGACGTTTGATCGTATGTTCAAGGCATGGCTCGCCCCGCCGTCTCGACCTCGGCCCTCGCCGCTGCCCGCGGCGACGTCCCGGCCGATCTCCTGTTGCGCGGTGGCCGGGTCTTCAGCCCCTTCACCCGCGAGTGGGTCACCGTCGACCTGGCGATCGCGGACGGCTGCGTCGTCGGCTGGGGTTCGCGTGACGCCCACGAGGTCCTCGACGTCGATGGGGCTGCGCTCACGCCGGGGTTCATCGACGCCCACATGCACATCGAGTCGTCGAAGCTCTGGATCGACGAGTTCGTGCGCGGCGTCCTCCCGACTGGCACCACCGCAGTGGCCTGTGACCCGCACGAGATCGCCAACGTGCTCGGCATGCGGGGCGTGCTCGCGCTCATAAGGGCCGCGGCGGCGATGCCGTTCACGTTCGGTGTGGCCGCGTCGAGCTGTGTGCCGGCGTCGCACCTCGAGAGCTCGGGTGCGGCGTTCAGCGCCGCCGACGTCGCCTCGCTGATCGACGAGCACGGCGCCATCGGCGTGGCCGAGGTGATGAACGTCCCCGGGGTCATCAGCGGTAACGAGGCGATCCGCAAGATCATCGCCGCAGCCGGATGGCGCAGCGTCGACGGCCACGCGCCCGGGCTCGCCGGCCGGGCCCTCGATGCGTACCTTGCGGCCGGCGTCGAGTCCGACCATGAGGTCACCACGCTCGACGAGGCGACCGAGAAGCGGCGCAAGAGCATGTGGCTGTTCCTGCG
>JAYTFI010000335.1:0-1717 GCA_043734485.1 Acidimicrobiales bacterium
CTCGGCGGCGGTCGAAGCCGTCGTAGCGGCATCGTGGACATCGCAACGTTCCAGACGCTCGCACGGCTCGACAATCCTGAGGACGTGTTGGGCGAGTACGGGATGGTCGTCGTCGATGAGTGCCACCACCTGCCGGCGGTCTCGTTCGAGAATGTCGTGCGCTCCGCGAATGTCCGCCGCTGGATTGGGCTCACCGCGACCCCGTACCGACGCGATGGCCTCGAAGCGATCATGGCGATGCACCTCGGACCGAAACGCCTCGTCATTGGGAATGCCGACAATGCGACGGCGTCGCTCCCACGACGACTCGTGATCCACGAGACGCTCTCCGATCCGGCTGTCGATGACGAGGGCGGGATCCAGGATGTGTTCCGTGCGATCGTCGATGACGACGAGCGCACCGCGATCATCTGTGCGGATGTGCGTGCCGCTGTGGAGAAAGGGCGTCGTTGCATCGTGCTGACCCAGTGGTCCGATCACGTAGGCAAGATCGGAGACCGCCTTACTGCGTCGGGTCTCGATCCGGTCGTGATGACCGGCGCGATGGGGAAGAAGGCGCGAGCGGCGGCAGTGGCTGAGTTGGCAGCGAGGGTGGAAGGCGGGGGACAGGTCGTGCTCGTGGCGACGGGGTCGTTGATCGGGGAGGGGTTCGACTCGCCCGCGCTCGACACGCTGTTCCTCGCGTTCCCGGTCTCGTTCAAGGGACGGATCGTGCAGTACGTCGGCCGTGTCCTGCGCGCCCATGATGACAAGACCGACCTTGAGGTCCACGACTACGTCGACATCCTCTCGCCGGTACTCAAAGCCATGCACGCCAAACGGCTGCCCTCCTACGCCACCCTCGGCTTCGACGTGCGATCGCCACGCAGAAACGCCCACCAGCTCGCACCACAACGCTAGAGTTGTGGTGTGTCGATCCCGCCGTTCGATCCGGAGACCGGCGTGCTGCCTACGGGCGAGCACGCGGCGTCGTGGGATGACGTTTTGGATCGCTTCGGATGGAACGTCACGCGGCGCCGTCAACTGGATGGACTGGTCGAGGCGCTCGCCCTCCTGGCCGAAGCAGGGTGCCGGCGGGTGTGGCTGAATGGCAGCTTCGTCACCGCGAAGGACGAACCGGGCGATTTCGATGCCGTGTGGGATCCGGACGGCGTCGACACGGACCGACTCGATCAGATCTTCTTCGATCTGGCCGCAGGTCGACAAGAACAGAAGCGACGTTTCTTCGGTGAGTTGTTTCCGGATTGGACGGAATCAGGAAGCGGTCTCCGGTTTGCCGAGTTCTTTCAACGCGACCGAGTGCATGGTTTCAAAGGAATTGTTGTCATCGACCCGAGGAGTATCCATTCATGATCACCAATGACGTCCAATACCGGACAACGAAGACACTTCTTGGGCAGTTCGCGGAAGCAGCCCGAAACCTCGAGACGGGTCTGGCCGGTGCGAAGAACAAGAAGCTGCACCAACTGCAGATTGACGCTGCACGAGCACAGGCACAGGATCTCGCGGTCGAGATCGCCGAGTACGAGCAACTCCGGTCTGGCGCGACTACGTCGTTCGAGGCCGACTCGCTCGGCGACCTGTCCACCCTGCTGGTCCAAGCCCGCGTCGCCCGGGGATGGTCACAGCGTCAGCTCGCAACCGAACTTGGGATCGCGGAGCAACAGATTCAGCGTTACGAGGCGAACGGATATGCGACCGCCAGTCTGGCCCGGCT
>JAYTFI010000336.1:0-3066 GCA_043734485.1 Acidimicrobiales bacterium
GACCCGCGAAGCCAGGCTCCGGGCGCCATCGGCGAGTCCGGCGTGAGCGTGGAGCGCGCCGCAGCACTCACCGCCCCGGAACGGCAAGCCGACGGTCGCGCCCGTAGCCCGCATGACCCGGAGAGCTGCGGCGTGGACCTCGCGCTGCCACGCGTCCATCACGCAGCCGGTGAACAACCACGCATCGACGCTCCCTTCGTCAGCGCGCAGACGTTCCGGTCGCAACGGTATGCGCGCAGGCAATCCCATCTTCGAGACGAACGAAGCCGGCACCAGGTGCATCCGCTGCGCGACGCCGAGAATCCGCGATCCGGCCACCACGGTCCGGTGATGGCGAAGCAGCGAGAGCCCCCATCGCAGAAGCCGAGGCGCTCCGTGGCCGGACGCGGCCAGCGCTGTACGGGTGCCCTCCATCAGCGTTCCGAAGTGCACTCCGGAAGGGCAGGCCGTCTCGCAACCCCGGCACATGACACAACGCTGCATGAAGTCGACGAAGTCTCCATCGATCGGGACCTCGCCGTTCTCGGCGGCCCGCATCAGGGTGATGCGCCCGCGCGGTGAGGCCGATTCCTCTTCGGTCACCCGATACGTCGGGCAGTGCGGGAGGCAGAGACCGCACGACACACAGGCCGCGAGGAGATCGTCGTCGAGACCCAGCACGCGCGCAACGCTCGACCGCGACCCCGCAGATGGTGCGGCGCTCACCACGGTCGCCGCCCGGGGTTCAGGCGGCCAGTCGGGTCGAACGTCCGCTTCAGCTCCGCGCACAGTGCGACGACCGACGCGGCCAACGGCGTGTCAGGGCTGGCGAGACCGTGCACCGTGCCCACCCCGACCTCGGCCAGCCAATCGGCGTGCGCGGCGCCGCGCAACGACCGCAGCTCACGCGGTCGCATCGACGCACGACCGGTCGGAATGCTCGGCGCCGCACTCGGACCCCAGCCATCCCCCAACGAGGCCCGACCCGCTCCGACCTCAGCCGCGTCGCCTTCGAGCAGGACCCACGTCGAGGCGCCATTCCACACGATGGCGGAGGCACCGAACAGCGACCGCCGCAGTGCGAAGGGGTCAGCCGTCGTCGACGAGAACCATTCCCGTACTGCCGGGAGCGGACGGCAACGCAGCACGACCTCGCCGATCAGCCCGACGGTTCCGAGCGCCCCGACCAGCATGCGGCACAGGTCGTAACCGGTGACGTTCTTGACCACCGGCGCTCCGGCCTTCACCAACTCGCCGTCGGCGGCCACGTAGCGGGCCTCGAGCAAGAGGTCACGAATATGCCCGTAGCGGAGCCGGCGGATGCCGGTATGGCCGACGCTGAAGACCCCGCCGACCGTCGCCTCCTCAGGCAGCAGCGCATCGATCGGGCTCATCAGCCCGTGCTCGGCCAGTGCCGAATCGAGCTCGGCCACCGTCGTGCCCGCCCCGCAGCGCACCACCAGTTCGGCTGGTTCCAGCTCGACGATCCCGCTCGGCGCCCGCACCAGCCGAACGCCCGGATCGGCCGGCCCGCCGGCATCCCACTGGGTCCGGCCGCCGATCACCGCGACCGCATCAGACGCTCCGACTTCTTCGGCGAATGCGGTGAGCGCGGCGCCCGGCGGCCGCATCGTCAGCTGCATCACACCCATGCCCCGGTCGCGATCGCATGCTCGTGCAGCTCGCCGCACGACGCACCGTTCGGCAGCACCTTGCCCGGGTTCCAACGGTTGAGCGGGTCGAAGACGTTCCGCACGCGGGCCTGGTGGTCGAGGTCGACGGCCGAGAACACGAGCGCCATGTAGTCGCGCTTCTCGAGGCCGATGCCGTGCTCGCCGGACAGCATCCCGCCTGCCGCGATGCAGGCCTCGATGATCTGTCGGCCGGCCTCATGGACGCGTTCGGTGGCACCGGGCTCGCGCTTGTCGAAGACGAGCAGCGGATGCAGGTTCCCGTCGCCGGCATGGAACACGTTGAGCACGATGAGGTCCTGCTGCTCGGCGATCTCGGTGACGCGCTCCATGACTTCGACGAGGCGGGTACGGGGCACGACGGCGTCGTGCAGGTAGTAGTTCGGCTTGATGTTGGCAATAGCACCGAACGCCGACTTGCGGGCCTTCCAGAGCAGCGCCCGCTCCTCGGCCGACACGGCGACGCGTACCGAGCGCGCGCCGCACCGGCGAACGGTGGCATCTATGCGCTCGGACGCTCCGGCCACCCCTTCGGCCAGCCCTTCGACTTCGACCAGCAGGACCGCGCCTGCGTCGAGCGGCAGGCCCGCCTTCGCCCAGTTCTCGACGGCGCGGATGCAGTTCGCATCCATCATCTCGAGCGCAGCCGGCAGCGTGCCGCCGGCGATGATGGCGCTTACCGCCGCGCATGCGTCCCGGATCGTCACGAAGTCGGCCAGCAGCGTGCGTACGGCCGGCGCGTTGGGCATCAGGCGCACGGCGATCCGCGTGGCGATCCCCATCGTCCCCTCGCTACCGACGAACAGGCCGCGCACGTCGTAGCCGGGGCCGTCGGCCAACAGGCTGCCGAGCACGGTCAGTTCACCGTTGGGCAGCACGACCTCGACCGCGATCGTATGCGCGCTTGTAACTCCGTGGAGAAGGCAGTGCGGGCCGCCCGCATTTGTGCCGACGTTGCCGCCGATCGAGCACGTCTGCTGGCTCGACGGATCGGGCGCGTAGTGCAAGCCAAGGTGGGCGACCGCCTTCGTTAGATCGAGGTTCATCACGCCCGGCTCAACCCAGGCGATGCGGTCGTCCTCGTCGACCTCCAACACGCGGTTCATCTTGGTTGTCACGATGACGACCGGACGTTCGAGTGGGACTGCTCCCCCGGCCAGACCGGTGCCGGAGCCTCGTGGCGTTATCGGCCGTCCATGAGCGTTGGCGATGCGCACACACGCCTGCACCTCGGCCGTGGTGAGCGGCAGGCAGATCACGCCGGGGTCAGAACCGGCGATGGCCGACGCGTCTTTCGCGTAGAGCACCTTCTCGAACGGCGAGGCGAGGACACGCGATGGCGCGAGCGCAGCGCGCAGTGCAGCAATCAGTGCGGCGTCGTGGGGATGGGCTTCGT
>JAYTFI010000337.1:0-1688 GCA_043734485.1 Acidimicrobiales bacterium
CCACAGGCGTGTATCGATCGGTAGTGACGGTTGCGTCCCAGCGACGCACGGGAATCCGCTTCTACCGGGCTGCGGCCTCGTAGACTGCGGCTCGTGATCATGCCAACGGCGGTCGACCGATCAAGAAGCACGTGCCGATCAGATCGCTTCGATTCCGGTGAAGCCAAGCGGTTGGATCGGGACGAGAAGTGGTGACCAATCGCAGCAAGATGCTCACCGCCGCAAAGGTGGCGAAGCCCACGAAGAAGGCTCGCACCGCCGAGGCCAAGAGCCCGCCCAAGCCCGTCGCTCGGAAGAGGGCAACTCCGCCGATCGCCAAGGCCCCGGCCGCCGCAGCCCTGCCGTCTCGGACGAAACGGGCTGCGTCGAAGGCTGCTGCGGCACGGATCGTCACGGTCCCGGCACCGGTGCGTCCACTGATGGCCCGCCGATCCGAGAAGGTGTCGGAATCGGTCGCCCGCGAGATCATCCGCAACAGCGCGGGCCTGCCGCCCGGCTCGACGCTGCCACCCGAGTCGGCGATGCTCGAGCACTACGGCGTCAGCAGAGGGTCACTGCGCGAAGCGTTGCGCATCCTCGAGGTCCAGGGTCTCATCGTCATCAAACCCGGCCCCGGCGGCGGGCCGATCCTGCGCGGTCCGGAGAGCGCGACCCTCGGGAAGACACAGACGCTGTTCTTCCACCTGCTTGGTGCGCAGTACCGCGACCTCGTCAACGCCCGGCGTCAGATCGAGCCGATGCTCGTCGGCCTCGCGGCACAGCGACAGGACCGCGAGGCCCTCGAGCCGCTCCGCGCGTTTCTCGCACCGACGTCGCCAAGCAGCTGGAGTGACCCGGAGTACCTGCGCATCGCGTCGAACTTCCATACGACCGTGACGGGGCTTAGCGGCAATCCGATCCTGACGACGCTCTGCCATTCGCTCCACGACATCGCCCTGTTCCGCCTACGCGACGCGGGCTTCTCCGATACGGATCGCCTCGGCGTGCTCCGCGACCACGCCACGATCGCGAAGGCCGTGCTGGACGGCAACGCGAAGAAGGCAGAGACGCTCATGCGCGAGCACATGGTCGAGTTCACGGACCAGCTCCTGTTGCACCACGCCGGTCTCGTCGACGAGATCATCGACTGGCAGTGATCACCGCGTCACGCTGAGCCGGGAGGCGTACGCTTCGCGCAGCTCGAACTTCTTCACCTTGCCGGCCGGCGTGCGGGGCAGCTCATCGACGAACACGAGGCGCTCCGGCGTCTTGTGCTTTGCCACCCCGGACGAGACGAAGTGGCGGCCGATCTCGGCCAGGTCCAGCGTGGCGCCCTCGTGCAGGATCACGAACGCGCAGACCCGCTCGCCGTAGGTGGCATCCGGGACCGCAGCCGCAGCCGCGTCGGCCACCGCCGGGTGGCGGGCGAGGATGTCTTCCACCTCCTTCGACGAGATGTTCTCCCCTCCCCGGATGATGATGTCCTTCTTCCGGTCGGTGATCGTGAGGAACCCCCCGTAGAGGCGCCCGACGTCGCCGGTCCGGAACCAGCCGCCGTCGAGGAACGCATCGGCGTCGAGCTGCGAATCGAGGTAGCCGGCGAAGAGGTCCGGGCCGCGCGAGACGATCTCACCGTCCTGCCCTGCCGCGACGTCCTCAAGGTCGTCGCCCACGAGGCGGATCTCGACCCCGGTGACGAGACGCCCGTC
>JAYTFI010000338.1:0-11312 GCA_043734485.1 Acidimicrobiales bacterium
GTTGAAGAACATCCCGCTGCGGCGGATGGGTGACCCCGAGACCGACATCGGCCGTGCGGTGGTTGCACTGGTTTCCGACGATCTCGGCTATCTGACCGGCTCGACCCTCATCCTCGAAGGCGGCCGGATCACCCTCGGCTGAGTTTCGCTTCGCGACGCTGGGCGGGCGTGTCCGATCGTCCCGCCCTGACGCCCCTGTAAGCGGGCGCGGAGCGTCACGTGCGTTCGTCGTGGTCAGGCAAAGAGTTTGGCAGCATTGCCGTACATGATGGCCCGCTTGGTCTGCTCGTCGAGGGGATCGAGGATCTTCTCGAAGTCGGCCGGCTCGGCCAGGCCCTCGGCGTGCGGGAAGTCAGACCCCATCACGAGGCACGACGAATCGCCGCCGAGTTGATCGACCAGCATCGGCACATCGTCTTCCGGGTACGGAGCGACGCGCACTCGGCGCTTGAAGATCGCGCTCGGACGTTCGTCGAGCTTGCCGCCAATCCATGGGCCGTTACGACCCATGCCGCGGCTCTTGTCCATGTGGCTGAGCGTGTGCGGCACCCAGCTTGCGCCGTGCTCGGCGATGAGCACGTTGATGTCGGGAAAGCGCCCGAACACGTTGTCGAAGATCAGTGACGAGATCGTGTCGACGATGGGTCGTTCGCCGTAGACGTTCATCCACTGCCACGCCGACATGTGCCACGACGCTGGATCGTTCGTCAGACCCCACGCCGGCGAGATGGCGTCGAAGTACCAGTACGGCATGATGTGGAAGGCCACCGTCACACCCGCTTCGTTCAACCTCGACCAGATCGGATCGAAATGAGGGTGACCGGGCGAGCGGCCGTATGCCGGGCCGGTGGGCAGCAGTACGAACTTTGCACCGGCAGCCAGAATCTCGTCGGTCAACGCTATGGCGCGGTCAAGGTCACGCAACGACAGCAACGCGGTTGCGTAGATCGTGTCGTCGTGGTTGAAACCCCACTCCTCGTTGTACCAACGGTTGAACGACTTGAGGTTGACGTACAGCGCGTCGGTGTCGTTCACGTAGTGCTCGGCGGCCAGGGCCATGCCGGCGGGGAAGACCACGCATCGGTCGACACCCTGCTCGCTCAAGAGCCGCAGGCGTGGTTCGCGCTGCAGGTATTCGGGGCGGATCGGCTCGGGCTGATAGCTCTCTTCGGGATTGCCGGAGCCCATCTGCTTCAGCATCTCCTTCAGGGTTCCCGGCCGGTACGCCATGTCGAAGCCGAGGCCGGACTCGCTGTTGAACGTGGCGATTCGGGCGCCGGCGAGGATGCGTTCGGCACCTGTGGCATCGCGAACCGGCGTGATCGCCCGGTCGAGATAGTCCTTCGGGAGGTAGCGCGTGAACGCGTCGCGCGGTTCGTAACAGTGCGTGTCGCAGTCGGTGAACCTGTATTCGAGTGTCATGGTCGCTGATCCTTCAGAAGGCTATTCAGAACAATAATACAACTGATTCGATCTGAATAGCCGAGAGATCGAGGAGATTGATTTAGATTCATGTCGTGGCTGTAGACATCTCCGACGAGGAACTCCTCGCCCGCTTCCCCGGGTACCCGATCGATCACGACACCAAGGCGCGCTATCGCGGATGGCTCGATTACGTGATGCTGATCGATCGTTGTTCCAGTTGCGGCGCGTGGCACGAACCCCCCGGCCCGATCTGTCCGGTGTGCTGGTCGACCGCCATCGTGCCGACGCCCATCGCGGGCACCGGTACGATCCACCTCGCGATCTACCTACATCAAGGGCCGCCGGTCGAGGGCGTCGACTACTCGACGCAGTACCCGGTGGTGGTCGTCGAGTTGGACGAGCAACCGGGACTACGCATGTCGAGCACGGTCGTTGGCGCCGGCAACGACGACATCGTGATCGGCAGACGCGTGCGACTCGACTGGATCGAACGCCGAGGAGCGCCGATGCCCGTGTTCCGGCTCGACACTGATGCGGAGGTGAGCGCATGAGCATCTCATCGAGGAACCCTGCGAAGGACCAGGTGGCGATTGCGTCGGCGGCGACGACCGGTTTCTTTGCGACCAACACCGAGCGTTCGCAACTGTCGTATGCGGTCGAGGCCTGCGTGGGCGCGCTGCGGGCAGCGGGATTGACCGCTGCCGATGTGGACGGCATCATCGGGTCGTCGAGCCCCAGCGCTCCGGAATTGCAGCAGGCGCTCGGCATCCCCACCGTCACCTACTTCGCCAATCCGTCGATCCCGTTCGGCAACCAACTCGCCGCGGCCGTCGCCGCGGTGCACAGCGGCTTGTGCAACGTGGCGTTGGCGTACCACGCCTCGTACCGGCTGCCGTGGAACACGGGCTCGGCCTGGAAGGACCCGTTTCGGCGCGGCGGTATGACCGGTGGTGCCAGTGCGGCGATCCCTGAGTCGGTGTTCGGCTCGGTGGGATACACCGCGTGGGCGTCGCGCTACCTGTACGAGTTCGGCGGCAGCCGCGAGGACCTCGGTCTCGTCGCGATCAACGATCGCAGCAACGCCGCCCGGAATCCAGGCGCCGCGTTGCGCGAGCCGTTGACGATGGACGACTATCTCGATGCCCGCATGATCCGCTACCCGCTGTGCATGCTGGACATGGACATCGCCGTCGACGGTGGTGACGCGTTCGTCGTCACCACACCAGAGCGGGCGCGTGACATGCCGCTGAAGCCAGTGCTGATCAACGCCGTGACCCTCGGAATGACGGGCACGCCCAGCGAAGCCCAGACGCCGAGTCTGCGCAACCATGGTCAGCACGTGGTCGTCGAGTCGTTGAAGGCGCGTGGCGATTTCTGGATCGACGACTGTGACGTCTACTTCCCCTACGACGGCTTCTCGATCATCACGTTGAACTGGTTCGAGAACGCCGGGTACTGCGGGCCCGGCGAGGCCGGCGACTTCCTGCGCCAGCACTGGGACACGGCCACGAATCGGGTGCTGATCAACGGTCGTGTGCCGGTCAACCCCCACGGCGGTTCGCTGTCCGAGGGCGCCTCGCAGGGTTCGGGACATCTGCGCGAAGCAGTGCATCAGTTGCAGGGCTTGGCGGGCGAACGTCAGGTCGCGGGCGCGAAACGCGCGATCGTGACCGCCGGTGGGTTCTTCTTCAACGCCCAGGGCGCGACCCTTCGGGTCGATGACTGACAGGAAGCGGCAGACCTGATGCACACCGGTATCTACTTCGACCTGCGCAATCCGCCGCAGTGGGCCACCGATCCGGCGCGCCTGTACGCGTTCACGCTGGAGATGTGCGAGGAAGCGGACGCGCTCGGCTGTCACAGCATCTGGGTCAGCGAACACCACGGTTTCGACGACGGCTACCTGCCGCAGCCGTTGACCATGGCGGCCGCGATCGCGGCGCGCACCAAGCGGGCCCGCGTCGGCACGGCGATCATGATCGCGCCGCTGCATCATCCGGTTGCAATCGCCGAACAGGCGGCGGTCGTCGACCTGATCAGCGGCGGCCGGCTCGACCTCGGCCTGGGTGCCGGATATCGCGTGCCCGAGTTCGCGATGTTCAGCGCCGACCTGGCCCACCGCTACGCCGTGACCGATGGGCGCGTTCGGGAACTGCGCCGGTTGTGGTCCGGGGGCGTCATCACGCCCGCGCCCGTGCAATCGCGTGTGCCGATCTGGCTCGGCTACCAGGGTCCGCAGGGTGCCCGGCGGGCGGGCCTGCTCGGTGAGGGTTTGCTCACCGCCGATCCGGCGCAGTGGCCGACGTATCGCGACGCGCTGGTGGAAGGCGGGCACGACGTCGCGTCGGCGCGGATGGCCGGCGGTCTGTCGGGCTGGGTCAGCAACGACCCCGAGTCGGACTGGCCGGTGGTCGCCCGGCACCTCAGCGCGCAGATGGACTCGTACCGGCGCTACATGGTCGAGGGCACTGACCAGCCCGTGCCGCGTCCGGTCGATCCCGAACGAATGCGTAACGAAGACCCGTCGAAGGGGTCGCTGCGCTCGTTCGTGCTCGGCACGCCGGACGAAGTCGCCACGCGCGTCCGCGCTGCAACGACTGGCGTACCGATCGAGACGGTGTTCTTCTGGGCATCGATCGCGGGCATGCCGGAGGCGATGGTCGCCCAGCACGTGCGCACCATCTGTACCGAACTGGCCCCACGCCTCGCCTGACCGTGGCCGGATGAGGATAGGGGCTGGATGAGGATCAGGGCACGAGGTCGTTGCCGAGGTTGGCGATGTTGGTGATGCGGTTGGTGCCCCGGCGGCTGTAGTCGTAACCGCTGATCGGATACCCGTTGGTCAAGAAGGCGAAAGAAGTGCCGGCCTCGGGGTCCATGTAGCCCATCTGGCATGGTGCGCCACCGTTGCCGAACGTCGCATCCGATCCGGTTGATGGCAACCACGGCCCGCGATCCTCGCCGCACACTGTCAGGAACAGGCCGATACTGGTCCTGCGGCTGCTGCCGCCGTACAACTGGTCGCCGGCCGGGGCCTCGCACACATGTACCCGCGTCCCTTCCGCCACGATCGATTCGCTCCAAATGCCCGAGTGCACGAGCGCTTGGAAGTACAGGGCGACGTCGGCCGCTGACCCGACGATGGAATGGCTCGGCTCGCCTCCGGCCAGCACGTCGGCGTTGGCCAGGTACCAGGGCCCCCATGGATCCACCTCTTGTTCGTCGCTGACCCGATCGAACGCAAAGGGCGTTGCGACCAGTTCTTCGTATCGATCGGCCGGAACCGGAAGGATGAAGCCGAGGCCGAGCGGGTCGACGATCTCGCTGTGCATGTACTCGGCGAACGGCATGCCGGTGCGGCGTTCGACGAGTTCGGCGATCACCCATGCTGCGCCGGTGAGGTGGTACTGGAACCGGCTGCCGGGCTCGTAGTCGAGACGCCACTTCGACATCGCCTCCAGACGCCGGCTTCGTTCGAGCATCTTCGGATAGCCGAGGGGAGCGAACGGGAACCCAGCGGTGTGGGTGAGCACCTGCTTCACCGTGACGACCTCTTTGCCGTTCGAAGCGAACTCGGGGATGATGTCGCCGACGCGTTCGTCGATCGACAGCAGGCCCTCGTCGATGACCTTCCAGATGGTGCCGGCCACGACCGTGCGGCCCACCGACTGCAGGATGTACCGTGCCTCGGGCCGTGCGTCGCCGAACGTCTCGAAGGCGACCAGCTTGCCATCCTTGGCGACCGCCACCTGTGCCGACGGCAGCGGGCCGTGCTCCACTTCGAGGCGCGCTCGACGCAGGAACACGTCGAGACGGGCGGGGTCGACCCCGACGGATTCGGGATCGACGAGTTCATACGAGACGGGGATCATGTGGTCCTCCCGGACTTGACGTGGCGGAATGCCTGTTGCATCAGATCGATCAGCGGCGCGTCACCCTCGTTGCGCACCCAGTAACGGAACGCGGCCTGTGCCGCACCGAGCAGCGCGCCCACGGTTGCTTCGAGATCGAGATCATGGGTGGCTCCCCGGTCGACGAGCACCTGCATCAATTCCGTGATGCGGGCGCTTTCGAATGCAAATGCGTGGGCGAGCATCGTGTCGTCGCGGATCAGCAACCGGGCGACGGCGACGTAGCGAGCGTAGTCCTCGGGGCGCATCTCCGTCGTCGAGAGGAACGCCTTACGTAGCGCGACGGCCGGTGGTTCCGACGCGGGTCGTGCTGTCAGCGCCAGCGTCAAGCGGTCGAACAGGAAGCGTTGATGTTCACGCAGCACGTCGCTCTTGCTCGGGAAGTAGCGGAAGAAGGTTCGCGCCGAGATGCCTACGGCAGCGGCGATCTCGTCGACGGTGACGTCGTCGAAGCCGCGCTCGACGAACAGGCCGATCGCGCGTCTGGAGATCTCGGCCCCGGCGAAGTCCCGCTGTTCCTGCCTCAACGACTTCATGACCGCTCGCCACGGATGATGCGAACCGCATCGCGAAACAGGTTCGGCGCGCTGTCGGCGAAACGAGGGGCCTCGAGCGGAGGTAATGACCTCAACTCGTGCGCGTGGTGACCTTCCATGATGCAGCCGAGCTTGAACAACGACACCACCTCGTAGTACCGAAGGTTGGTCAGGTCCCAGCCTGTGCGTTCGCGGTAGCGGTCGGCCAGTTCGCCACGGGTGACCAGACCGGTACGGTCACGGATGTCGGAACTACCGAGTGACGACGGCTCCGCGCCCGGTTCGTCCCAACGAGACAGAAGGTGACCGAGGTCCATCAACGGTTCGCCGATGGTCGCGGTGTCCCAGTCGATGATCGCCGCGAGGTGTGCCGGTGATTCGTCGGCGAACATCACGTTGAACAACGAGTAGTCACCGTGCATGATGCCGACCGGACCAGGCTCGGGCAGGTTCGCCCGCAACCATTCGACGATGACGTCGGCGTCGGGAAGCGGGCGGAACCGGTAGCTGTCGAGCTGCCACAACCAGCGGTCCGCCTGGCGGGCCAAGAAGCCGTCCGGCTTCCCGAAACCGTCGAGGCCGACAGTTTTCCAATCGACGGTGGCGAGTTCGGCGAGTGCATCGACGATCTCGGTGCCGAGTCCGCGGCGGAAGGCGGCGTCGGCCGCGAGGTGGGCCGGGAGCGGATCAATCGGGTTGAACCCGTCGATGCATTGCATCAACACGAACGGCGATCCGATGATTGACGGGTCGTTGGTCGAGGCGACCAACCGGGGATGCCGCACGTTCGTGCCAGCCAGCGCGGACAACAATCGAGCTTCGCGGTCGATGTTGCCCTGACTCGCAGTGATGCGCGCCACCGGCGGGCGACGCAGCACCAGTGCCTGCTCACCCCAGTCAACCAGGAACAGCGCGTTGGCGATACCGGCGCTGGACTGCAGCGTGCGCACGACCAGGGGCCCGTCGCCGCCGACTTCGGTGCGCAACCACTTGGACAGTGCCAGCTCCGAAATCTCCACATTGGCAGACTACGCCATCTGTGGCAGACTCTGCCACATGATCGACTTCGAACTGCCGAGGGACGTGCAAGAGATCCGCGCTCGGGTGGCCAGCTTCATCGACGACATCGTGCTGCCAGCGGAGAAGCAGATCGGGCAGCGTCCGTTCTTCGACATCGTCGGCGAGTTGCAGCAGGCGGCACGTATCCAGGGGCTGTGGTGTCCGTTCGTCCCCGTCGAGTGGGGTGGCATGGGCCTCGGTCATCTCGCCAACGCCGTCGTACAGATCGAGATCGGCCGTGCCTTCTCGCACCTCGGGGCCTGGGCGATGAACTGCATGGGACCACAGGACGCGACGATGGTGACGTTGATGGAGCACGGCACGACGGAGCAGAAGGAGAAGTACCTGCGTCCCCTCGTGAACGGTGATATCCGCATCTGTTTCTCGATGACGGAGCGAGCTGCGGGCGCCGACGCCACAGCGATGCAGACCAAGGCGGTCCGCAACGGCGACCATTGGGTGCTGGACGGCGAGAAGTGGTTCTCTTCCAGCGCGCGCATCTCGCAACTCGCCCTCGTGATGGCCAAGACCGATCCCGATGCGCCTCGCCATCAGCAGTTCACGACCTTCCTTGTCGAACTACCGAACCTGGGTTACCGCATCGTGCGCGACATCCCGACGCTTGGCGAGGCTTTGACCCGCAACTTCCCCGGCGAGCACCGCGGCGGACACGCCGAGGTGCGCATCGAGAACCTGGTCGTACCCGATGAGAACATCCTCGGTGGCCGCGGCCAGGGCTTCGCAATGGGCCAGCACCGCCTTGGTTACGGTCGGCTGCGGCACGGCATGTGGAGCATCGCCAAGGCACAACACGCGCTCGACCTCGCCGTCGCGTACGCCAGCCAGCGGGTAACGTTCGGTGAACGGGTCGCCGATCGTCAAGGTGTGCAGTGGATGCTCGCCGACTGCGCCGAGAAGCTGTATGTCACCCGGCTGATGGTGCTGCACATCGCCTACAAGATGGAGAAGGGCCTCGATCTTCGCCAGGAGAACTCGATCGCCAAGAACTACATCGCGCACATGCTGCACGACGTCATCGACACCGCGATCCAGTTGCACGGCGCCTTGGGGTTCACCACCGACACGCCGCTCGCCGAGTGGTACGCCGAGGTGCGCGCCCAGCGGTTGGTCGACGGCCCCGACGAGGTCCATAAGTGGCGCATCGGCTCGCACGTCGTGAAGACCTTCGAGAAGCATGGCACCACAGCGCTGGCGACCGGTGGAGACCTGTTCTGATGACAAACGCGCCTGCGACCACGATGGGTGCCCTCGACGGCAAGCGGGCCGTCATCACGGGTGGCAGTCGAGGCATCGGACTGGCAATCGCGACGGCGTACGCGGCTGCAGGTGCCGACGTGGTGATCGCCAGCCGCAAGCTGGACGCCTGCCGAGCCGTGGCCGACGAGATCGTGGCCGCAACCGGACGGCGTGCGCTACCGGTTGCCTGTCACGTCGGCAACTGGGACGACTGCGACCAGCTGTTCGAGGTGGCCACGGCCGAGTTCGGTGGGTGCGACATTCTCGTCAACAACGCCGGCATGTCTCCGCTGTACCCGGACCTCTCGTCAGTGACGGAGTCGTACTACGACAAAGTGTCGGCTGTGAACCTGAAGGGACCGTTCCGTCTCGGCGTTTTGTTCGGCGCGCAGATGGCTGCCGGCACGGGCGGTTCGATCATCAACGTGTCCACGATCGGATCGCTGCGGCCTTCGTCGAAGGAGTTGGTCTACGCATGCGCGAAGGCGGGTCTCAATGCCTTGACCATCGGACTCGCCGACGCGTTCGGGCCCACGGTTCGCGTCAACGCGATCCTGCCCGGTGCCGTGATGACCGACGTTGCCGACGGCTGGCCCGACGCGTATCGCGCCGCCGCGGCCTTGAACCCCCTGGGCCGCGCCGGCCAGCCCCGCGATCTCGTCGGGGCTGCGATGTTCTTCGCTACTGAAGCGTCCTCGTGGGTGACCGGCACGCTGCTGCGTGTCGACGGTGGCGTGTACCGCCAGGCAAACTGATCGACGACTGAGGAGAGGTGAGGCCGCGATGGCTGACACGACAGGGATCGAGTACGACGAGTTCGGCATGTTCCACGAGAATGCGCGCGAGTTCGGCATTTCCTACAGCGGACCGCCGATCGTGCGGCGTGCTTCGGTGCCGCTGGGGGATGGGCGACAGCTCAGTGCGCTGGTGTGGGGCGTCGGCGATCCGGAGTTCGTGTTCTTGCACGGCGGCGCGCAGAACGCGCACACATGGGACACCGTCGCCCTTGCTTTGGTGCGACCGCTCGTGGCAATCGACCTGCCTGGGCACGGACATTCCGATCAGGGGTTGAACGGTTCGGTCGACGTCGCCACCAATGCAGCCGACATCGCCACCACGATCCGTGCCCTCGCGCCGAGCGCGAAGGTTGTCGTCGGTATGTCGCTGGGTGGCATGACGATGCTCGCGTTGGCCGCGCATGCGCCGGAGATCGTGCCGTCTGGCGTGCTGGTCGACGTGACGCCCGGTGTGAACGGGCAGAAGTCGATGGCGATCAGCAACTTCATCAACGGGCCCGAGTCGTTCGATGACTTCGACTCGCTGCTCGCCCGTACGATCGAGCACAACTCCTCGCGCAGCGTGTCGTCGCTGCGCCGCGGCATCCTGCACAACGCACTGCAACGCGACGACGGTTCTTGGGTGTGGCGCTATGCGCGGCTCCGTTCGGCCGAGACGGGCGGCGGTCATCCCGAGTTCTCGTTCCTGTGGGACGCTGTCTCGAGGATGTCGGTGCCGCTGATGTTGGTGCGCGGCATGCTGGCCCAGTCGGTGGTCGACGATGACGACGAAGCCGAACTGTTACGACGCGCCCCGCACGCGCAGGTGGTCCATGTGCCCAACGCCGGGCACAGCGTGCAGGGTGACACTCCGGTGGAACTGGCTGAGATGATCGCCCGTTTCGTCGACGAACAGGGCTGAAGTGGAGCTCGTCGGCAAGGTGGTGGTCGTCACCGGTGGCGCGAGCGGGATCGGACGTGCCCTGGCCGAAGCATTCGCGGCGGTTGGCGCACGCGGTGTCGTCGTCGCCGACACCAACCGTGACTGGGCGCGGCGCGTCGCCGACGGCATCGGGGGTCTCGCCATCACCTGTGACGTCGGCGATCCAGCGCAGGTCGAGGACTTGGTGCGCGAGACCGAGCGGACCTTGGGCCCGGTCGATGTGTTCTGCTCGAATGCCGGCTATTCGGATCCGGCGCCCGGCGACCTCAGCGGTTCCCCCGAGGGTTACCTGCGAATCACCTCGGTGAATCTGCTCGCTCACGTGTGGGCCGCGAAGGCGGTGGTGCCGTCGATGATCGAGCGTGGCGGCGGCTATCTGTTGCAGACCATCTCGTCGGCTGCGCTGATCACCGGCCCGTCGGGGCCGGGGTACACGCTCTCCAAGCACGGCGCGCTCGGGTTCGCGGAGTGGCTGACGTTGAACTACGGGCAGCAGGGGGTGCGCGTTTCGTGCCTGTGCCCGAACGCCGTGTACACCGGCATGTTCGGGCGGCCGTTCGACGATGCCGATATGACGCCACCGCCCGCAGACGGTCCGCTCGGCGAGTTGTTGATGCCCGAGGACGTCGCAGCGCAGGTGCTCGCGGCGATGCAGGGCGACGAGCCGTTCCTCATCACGCCACACACGCGTGTGCGCGACTCGTTTCGTCGCAAGGCCGACGACTACGACGGGTGGATCGTGCGCACGCGTGAGCGGCTACAGCGCATGCGGGAGCAGGTGACCGAAACCGAAGGAAAGCCACGATGAAGGGCAGCGCGCTGGGCCGCCGCTGACGACGGCTCGCTTGCACTACCAATTGCCGATGCAACCGACAGTTACGCGCCCATCGAGATTCCGCCGTCGACGGTGACGACCGATCCGGTTACGTAGCTGGCGCGTTCGTCGAGCAGGAACAGCACGGCGTGGGCCAGCTCAGTGGGGTCGCCACGGCGCCCGGCTGGGATCATCGCCTTGATGGCCTCCTGCGCGTCGGCCGGCATCGAGCGGGTCATGTCGGTCTCGAAGATACCCGGCACCACCACGTTCACGGTGATGCCGCGGCGGGCGACACTGCGCGCCAGCGATCGTGACAGGCCGAGCAGGCCCGCCTTCGCTGCGCCGTACCCGGCCTCGACGGCGCTGCCCATGCTGGCCGTCACCGACGACACGTTGACGATTCGTCCGAAGCCCTGGGCGATCATCGGGTCGAGCACTGCCTGGGCGAAGTAGAACGACGCCGACAGGTTCACGGCGATGGCGCGGTCCCATTCGTCGAGCGTCATCTTGCGTGGGCTGTTCTCCACCAGCAGTCCGGCGTTGTTGACGAGGTGGTCGATGCGGCCGTGGGTCGCCAACACCTCGGCG
>JAYTFI010000339.1:0-2790 GCA_043734485.1 Acidimicrobiales bacterium
AGTGCATCGGGGTGGCGAACGGAACCGATGCGATCGAACTCATCCTGCGCGGACTCGGAATCGGGTCCGGCGACGAAGTCCTGTTGCCGGCGAACACCTTCATCGCAACCGCCGGTGCCGTGCATCGGGCGGGAGCAACGCCGGTGTTCGTCGACTGCGACGACAAGTACCTGCTGATCGACCCCGATTGTGTTCCCTCTCGCCTGACGCCGCGGACGAGGGCTATCATCGGTGTCGACCTCTACGGGCAGATCGCGCCGTTCGATCACCTCGCAGACATCCTCGCCGGCTACGACGTCGCGTTCGTCGAGGACGCGGCCCAGTCCCAGGGAGCGACCAGGCGTTGCCGGCCGATCGGCGCGCACGTCGCAGCAGCGGCCACCAGCTTCTATCCCGGTAAGAACCTCGGGGCTTACGGTGATGGTGGCGCGGTGCTGACCGATGACGAGGAACTCGCCGCCGATGTGCGCGCCCTTGCCAACCATGGTGGGATCAACCGCTACGACCATCGCCTCCCAGGCTTCAACTCCCGTCTCGACACGCTCCAGGCGGTGGTCCTGCGAGCCAAGCTGCGCCGGCTCGGATGCTGGAACGAGGCGCGTCGGCGAGCTGCCCGGCGCTATGACCAACTGCTCGAGGGGGCGAACTCGATCCGCCGGATTCCGGCCGCGCCGGGAAACATGCACGTCTGGCATTTGTATGTCGTGCGCGTCCGGGATCGCGATCGCGTCGTGGCCCAGTTGCACGAATCGGGGATCGCGGCATCGATTCACTATCCGCTGCCACTTCATCTGACCGACGCGTTCTCGTGGCTCGGCCACGGTCCCGGAGACTTCCCCGTCGCAGAAGCGGCGAGCAGGACGATCATCTCGTTGCCGATCCATCCGCACATCACCTACGACGCCCAGGCGCGGGTGTGCGAAGTCCTGCTCGGGGCTGTCGGATGACGGACGACTCCGTCTTCGTTCACCCCGACGGCCGGTGCGAGAGCGTCATGGTGGGAGCAGGAACGCGGGTCTGGGCGTTCGCGCACGTGCTGGCGGGTGCAGTGATCGGGACAGGCTGCAATATCGGCGATCACGCATTCGTCGAGGGCGGAGCCGTAATCGGCAATGGTGTAACGGTGAAGAACGGCGTGCTCATTTGGGATGGCGTGACGATCGAGGACCATGTGTTCGTCGGGCCGGCAGTCGTGTTCACCAACGATCTCAATCCGCGGGCCCACGTCAAGAAGGGCCGTGCCGAGTTCCTGCCGACGCTCGTGGAGACAGGCGCGACGATCGGGGCAAATGCAACGATCGTGTGCGGCGTGACGATCGGGGCGTACGCGTTCGTCGCCGCCGGCGCCGTCGTCACACGTGACGTGGCGCCTCATGCCCTCGTCCGGGGGAATCCGGCGCGCCGGACCGGATGGGTCTGTACATGCGGGCGCCCGCTGAACGAGGAGTTGCAGTGCGACTGCGGTGCCCGCTTCGCTCGGGCACGCCCGACCGGTGACCACGGTGTGATGAGGTGCTCGTGCCTGTGAGCTGGAGTGGTGACGACCTGGTGGTGATCTGCGGCGGCAATCACTTCCGCGGTGAGAAGAAGATGCACGACGTGCATCTGGCAGAGCATCTCGCGTCTCACGCGCGGGTGCTGTACGTGGACCCGCCGGTGTCACATCTGACGCCTCGCCGCCGCCCCGAACTGGCTGCGATGCTCGAGCATCCGCGACTGCGGCTGATCGGCGACTCGCTCGCTCAGCTCACGCCGGTCGTCGCGCCGAAACCGCTGTCGGCGCCAGTCGTGCGCTCGACGGAGGTGCTCGTGCGGAGGGCTATCGTCCATGCCGTTCGCCGGCTCGGAGCGACCCCCGCGGCGATCATCAGTGCGTGGCCGTTCCTCGACGTCTTCGACGCGTGCCCCGACGCCCGGAAGGTCTACTGGTGGACCGACGATCCGGCATCAGCCGCCGATCTGTGGCGGATGAACCGCGCCCGGCTCGTGGCCGGGGACCGACGGATCGCGGCGCGGTCGGACCTCGTGATCGCCGTGAGTGAACGAGCCGTGGAGCGGTTCCGCGCCGAAGGACTCGATGCCCGGTTCTTCCCGAACGGCTGCGATGCGGAGACGATGGCTCTGACTGATGTGGTGCCGGTCGCCCCGGATGTTCGTCTCCCTGCACCCGTGGCAGGCTTCGTCGGCCACCTCAATGCGAGAACGGATCTGTCCCTGCTCGAAGGAGTAGCCGCCAGCGGGATGTCACTGCTCATGGTTGGTCCCTGTGTGCCCGGCTTCGAGCCGGAACGGATGGCGGCACTGTGTGCCTGCCCACACGTCGCGTGGGTGGGTTCTCGTCCTTTCGACCAGATTCCGGCGTATCTCGGACATGTCGACGTCGGACTCGTTCCTTACGCCGACACCGAGTTCAATCGTTCGAGTTTCCCGCTCAAGGCTTTGGAATACCTGGCAGCCGGACGCCCTGTGGTGTCCACCGGGCTTCCCGGCATCCGGTGGCTGGCAACCGACCAGATCGTGGTGGCCGACACTCCATCGGCCTTCGCCGAGGCCGTTGCACGGTCAGTGGCCGGCGCCAGGGACCCGATTGCCATGGAACGGCGGAGAGCCTTCGCAGGCGGGCACAGCTGGACGGAACGGGCCTGGGTGCTCGCATCGCTACTCGGGCTCGGCGGTGACGCAGCGGCGAGGAGCCCGAGGCCAACCCTGATCGCCCCGCATCCGAACCCGGCCGCGTACGCCGAGAGGAGTCGAAGTTGAACGCTTTCGAGACAGGCGCCCCCCGTCTCG
>JAYTFI010000340.1:0-4516 GCA_043734485.1 Acidimicrobiales bacterium
TCGCCGAGGGCCAGCGCCGCCGCTCGATCGCACACGGCTCGAATGTCGGCGAACGTGCAGCCTTCGGACAGGTCAGCGGTGGCCCGCAGGTCATCGTCATCGAGGCCGTGTCCTCGACCGAGGGTCCGCTCGAACGACCGACGACGTGCTTCCTGGTCCGGGGTGCCCACCAGGATGAAGCGCTCGAGTCGTCCAGGGGCTCGTAGCGAGGGGCTCACGAGCCACGGGGCGGCCGACGACGCGACGACGACGACGCGGGTCGGGTCGTGGGCATCGAGCGCGGCGAGCAGTTCCGGAAGCGCTTCGCAGCCGTGCGGCGTGTACCGAAGACGTCGATGCGTGACGGCATCGACGTTGTCCAGGTGCAGTACGCACGGACCCCGCTCCGCCGCGGACTGGAACACCGAGCTGATCGAATCCGGTCGGGCATGGCCCCACGGATCGATGGCGGCGTCGAGATCGGCCCGGATCAGGTTCACATGCAGCTCGCCCGCGATAGCAGCGGCGAGCGATGACTTGCCGCTCGTCGGTGGGCCGTAGAGCAGGATGCCGGTCGGGAGCGACATGCCTTCGGGCAGTTCTCGCCGAAGCCGGTAGGGCCGAACGAGGGCCACTTCGAGGCGACGCTTCTCGTCTGTGCTGCCGTCCACGTCGAGGAAGCTGACAAGCGGAACAGCGAGGTCGACGCCCCGGTTGCGCAAAGCCGGTGAGGTGTTCGGGTCCGTGGCCGCACGCAATGCACCGGCGAAGGCCGCAGCAGCCGACGCGTCGCCGATCAGATCCGCGGCCATGGCCCCGATCCCGAGCGCCTCCACGTCGCCAGCACCGACTCGCAGTAGGTCGCGCACCTGCCGGAGCGCCTCGTCCGGTCGCCCGCCCTGCAGGAGTGCCTGCGCCAGCTGCAACCGGATCGAGCGGCGACCCGGGTCCGCGGCGAGCGCGGCCTCGAGCGCGGCGAGCATGGAGTCGTCGGTCACTGGCCCACCGTAACAACCGCGCTGCGTGAGTGATAGTCCGTTCGAGAATGAAGGGCCGTTCGGCCCAGCACCGACGATGACTCGGAGATCACCGCCCGTACGGAGGCGGGCCGGAGCGTCCGACGGGACCTTCGCGAACGGCGAGCGACAATCCACGGATCTCCTTCGCCGTCAGCTCCCGCCAGGCCCCGGGCTTGAGGCTGCGGTCGGCGAGCCGGTCGATCCGGGTACGAGCCAGGCGCACAACCGGATGGCCGATGGCTTCGAGCATCCGCCGCACCTGACGGTTCCGTCCCTCGTGGATGGCGATGCGGACCAGGCCCGGAGCTACCAATACGGCCTTCGCGGGGGCGGTCATGCCATCGTCGAGATCGATCCCCTCGCGCAACATTCGCAGTGCCTTGGGTGACGGCGAGCCCGAAACCTCAGCCAGGTACTCCTTCTCCACGCCGAACGATGGATGGGTGAGCCGGTGGGTCAGCTCACCGTCGTTGGTGAGCAGCAGCAGACCCTCGGTATCGGCGTCGAGACGACCCACCGGGTACACGCGGGGAACATTCGGGACCAGTTGCACGACCGTTGGCCGGCCCTGCGGGTCGTCCGCCGTCGTGACCACCCCACGTGGTTTGTTGAGCAGGTAGTAGACGAGGCCGGCCCGGGTGCCGACCGGCGCGCCATCGACGGTAATGGCGTCGCGCTCGGCGTCGACCCGTCGGCCCAGTTCGGCAATCTCTCCGTTCACCCGCACCCGCCGGTGCTCGATCAAGTCCTCGCAGACCCGGCGGCTGCCCAGCCCCGACCGGGAAAGCACCTTTTGCAGCCGCTCGCCAACCGGTTCCTCCTCGGGCGGCAGGAAGTCGAACATCGCCTCGAGGGAAAGACGTTCCGGAGGCGGTTCAGCGGGCATCGCTGGCCCTGACAGATGGCGGGATCGGGCGTCTCACCCGTCATCCCCCCCGCTCGCGTCGACGGCCTGGTTCGTCGCCGCCCGCACCGCCCGTCCGGTCTCGTCGTCAATGCGCAGGCTGGCCTCGAGGATCTCCATCACCTCGGAGCCGGGCACGAGGTCGCCGAGCGGCGGTAGCTCGTGCAACCCGTCGAGACCGAGGTTCTGGAGGAACAGCAGGGTGGTGCCGAACAGCGTGGCCTGGCCCGGGCCGGGGTCGATGGCAATCTCGGCCACGTATCCCCGCTGGACCAGTGTTCGCATGGTGGCATCCGCGTTCACCCCGCGGATCTGCGCTACCTGCGCGCGGGAGATCGGCTGCTTGTAGGCGACGATGGCGAGCGTCTCGAGAGAGGCGACCGAAAGGCGGGCGGCCTGCCCGTCGAGCACGAACCGCTCGACATGGCCGGCCAGGTCCGGATGGCTCTGGAAGCGGTAGCCGCCGGCCACGCGGACGAGCACGAATCCGCGCCGCTCATCGGCGTAGTCCTCCGCCATCGCGTCGCACAGATCGACGACATCGTCGGGGGCCATCTCCAGCAGCTCGCCGAGCAGCTGCGGCGTGACGGGCTCGTCGGCCACCATCAGGATCGCCTCGATCGCTCTCGTTGCATCCGCGTCGCGGGCTGACACGACCGCGTCGTCGGAAGCAGACATTGGCGTTTGTTCGGTCTCGCTCATGCTCATCCCTCGTAGTTGTCGACGTCGGCCCGCACCCTGGCCAGGGCCGAATCGATCTCCGCGTCGGCCTCCAGATCGTCGGGATCCGTTCCGTCGTCAAGGTCGCCGCCCTTGTCCGCCAACGCCGCGCCGCCGGAACCGGAACCGGCGACGAAATCGGCGGGCGCATCGGGTCCGTCGGCCCGCCACCGGATGGTCAGTACGCCGAAGTTCTCCAACTGCTCAAGGTCGACCCAGCCCTGCTTGAACAGCTCGAGCACGGCCAGGAACCGCACGATCACGAACGCCGGCTCGGCCCCATCGACGAGGTCCCGGAATGACGCGACCCCAAGCCGCGGCAGCTCCTGGGCCAGCTCGCTGACTGCCTCGGAGACGGTGAGTCGCACCTCGGTGACGTGGTCGAGCACGACGCGCGGCGTTGGCGGAGGAACCAGCGAACGGCTGATGGCCCGCACGAACGCGGCTCGGAGCTGTAGCGGTGTCACCGAGGCCAACAGGTCGGGGGTGAGGCTCCCGAACCGCTCCTCCACCACATTCGTGCGCGGGAACGAGCGGGCCGCGCGCGACTCGAGCGCCCGCAGGACGTTCGCGGCCTGACGGAACGTCTGGTACTCCAGAAGCTTGGCCAGGAGCAGGTCGCGCTCCTCCAAAAGGCCGAGCTCCTCATCGAGATCGACCGAGGACCGCTCGGGGAGCAGCCGGCGCAGCTTGAGCTCGACCAAGGTTGCGGCAATAAGCAGGAACTCGGTCGCCACATCGAGGTCGATGGCCTGCATCCGCTCGATCTCGACCAGGAATGCATCGACGATGGCCGAGATGCGAATCTCGGAAAGGTCGACCTGTTCCTTGGTGATGAGGTGGAGCAGTAGGTCGAACGGGCCCTCATAGACAGGGGTCGACACCTCGTACGCCACGGCTGCAGAGGATAGGGCCCGGCGGTCCCAGCCCGGACGCAAGCTGCGAATCGGGCCCGAGACTCGTCCGGGCCGCGCCTACGATCCCGGCCCTATGGTCCGCGTGCTTTCGTGCCTCCAGCCCACCGGCGAGATCCATCTCGGAAACTACCTGGGCGCGATCAAGCACTGGGTCGACGACCAGACGCCCGACAGCTTCCACGGCATTGTCGACCTGCATGCGCTCACGATCCCCCGCGATCCGGCTGAGCTGCGGGCCAAGACGCTGGAGACGGCACAGATCCTGCTCGCCGCCGGCCTGGACCCCGACGTCTGCACCGTCTTCGTGCAGGGCCAGGTTCCGGAGCACCCGCAGCTGGCGTGGCTGCTGGAGTGCACGGCCGGCCTCGGTGAGCTGGAGCGCATGACCCAGTTCAAGGACAAGTCCGGCAAGCAGACCGGCTTCATCTCGGCCGGGCTCCTCACGTATCCGACCCTTATGGCGGCCGACATCCTCCTCTACGACGCAGGTCGCGTGCCGGTGGGCGACGACCAGCGCCAGCATCTGGAGCTGACCCGCGACGTCGCCCAGCGGTTCAACAGCCGCTACGGCGCCACGTTTGTGGTTCCGCAGGCGGCCATCCCCAAGTTCGGTGCGCGGGTCATGGACCTTCAGGAACCGACCAACAAGATGTCGAAGTCGGACGACTCACCGCTCGGGACGATCAAGATCCTCGACGAACCGAAAGACATCGAACGCAAAGTCAAACGGGCTGTCACGGACACCGACGGGGAGGTCCGCTTCGACTCCGCATCAAAGCCCGGCGTCTCCAATCTGCTCACCATCCTGGCCGTCGCCACCGGCGTTGCCGACCCCGCCGACCTGGCTGCGAAGTACACGCAGTACGGCCCTCTGAAGGCCGACACTGCGGCTGCACTGGTCGAGTTCCTGCGTCCGCTCCAGCAGCGCTACGCCGAACTCACCGCGAACCCGGGCCACGTACGCGATGTCCTCGCCC
>JAYTFI010000341.1:0-2743 GCA_043734485.1 Acidimicrobiales bacterium
GTGTCGTCACCCATTGCGCTGACCCACACGAGCACGCCGCCAGCGGCCAGGACGCGATCGACCTCCGCCGGGAACAGGAAGGCGTTGAACAGCACCACCACGTCGTAGGCGGCGTCAGCGCACGGCAGTGCCGCACCGTCGGCCAGCACCCGATGACCGACATTGCCGGGTGCAAGGCGGGACATGGCCTCGGCGATCTCGACGGCCACAACGGTTTCGAACCGGGCCGTCAGCAGCGGAGTCAGCAGCCCGGTGCCGGATCCGATCTCGCACACGCGACCGAGGGATGGGAATGGGCCGCCGCGGTCCAGTGCGTCCATGAGCGGTTCGGCATGGTGCTGTGGGTCGTGCCGGGCGGACCACTCGGGCGCCATGCCGTTGAAGAGCTCGGCGACCTTGGCCGCCCGCTCCGGCGTCCAGGCATCCGGCTCGAAGGCGATCTGGCGGGTGACGGTTCGGATGGGTGACTTCGCGCCGTTGAGCACGGGACGGTCCGCGGCTGCGGGAACGGTCCGCGGGAGGCGTGTGGGTACGTTCATGCGCGGTGGCCGGACGTGACGTCAGGCCGACGTCGACTGCCCGAAAAGGCGGTCACCGGCATCGCCGAGCCCGGGCACGATGAACGCCCGCTCGTTCAGCCCCGGATCGAGCGCGGCCGTGACGATCCGTACCGTCGGGCACGCCTCACGGACATGGTTCACCCCTTCGGGGGCCGAGATCACGGACACCGCGGTGATCCGCTCTGCGCCCCTGTCGAGCAGCAGTTGGCAGGCGAAGGCGAGCGAGCCGCCGGTGGCGAGCATGGGGTCGAGGACGAACACGTCGCGGCCGGCGAGATCGGCGGGCAGCTTCTGCGCGTACTGCTCGGGCTCGAACGTCTCCTCGTTGCGCCGCAGGCCGACGATGCCGACCTCCGCCTCGGGGAGCACCGAGAGGAATCCGTCGAGCAGGCCGAGACCTGCCCGAAGGATGGGGACGAGGAGCGGGCCCGGGGCCTGGAGCTTGACGCCAGGAGCTTCGAGCCCGGTCGGGGTGCGGACGTTGATGCGCTGGACGTGGAGCTCGCGTGTCGCTTCGTAGGCCAGCAGCGCGGCAATCTCGGCGACGGCCCTGCGGAAGACCGGCGACGGGGTGTTCTCGTCACGCAGCACCGTGATGCGGTGGGCGACGAGCGGGTGGTCCACGACGAAGAGCGACATGGGCGGCGACGATACAGGGGTGCCAACGCGGTGCGTCCGTGTGCCTGTCGGGTCCAGAGGCGCGCGTCGGTTATTCGAAGTAGCGGATCTCGCCGTCGCTGGCCTGCATGACGGCGAAGACAGCCTCGTGGAGCTGGCCGTGAAGCTCACGGAAGCGCTGTGCGTCGGGGTCCTCGTCGTCGATCGCCGGTGTGGGCGCCGCCATCTGTTCGGGAGCATCTTCGAGGGCGGCCAGCGCGGCATCCCAGTCGGTGGACGCAGCGGCGATGTTCAGACGCATGTTCGGCGCCTGCACGAGTGCACGGTCGAGGTCCTGCACGATGGTCAGCACCACGTCGGTGGTCGTGCGCACGCCAGGTGTGGAGAGCAGATGCAGGGCCTGGAGCTTGCGCATGGCCATCCCCATGATGAGCGTGGGGTCACCCATCTCGACCGTGGCCGAGTCGATGGCCACGAGGTTCAGCGAGATCGTCAGCGGCACATCGAACCAACGGCGCAGCGTGTCGAACATCTCCGTGGTCACGCCGTAGAGCGCGAGGAGCTCGTCGGGCTTGGCGACGACGTCCACGTCAGTGCCCCTTCCCGTCGTCGTGCGGCTTGGCCGTCGCCGCGGCCTTCTCCTTCTTGAACGCGTCGTCGATGGCGAAGCCCTGCTCCCGCAGCCCTGCGATGTGGCCCTCGGCCTCGGCGCCGTCGAGGAGATACGGGACGCTGGTGACGACGATGCCCTCACGGAACAGGAGCGCGCCCTTGAGCCGCAGAGCAGTCTGATTGTGGAGTGCCTGGTGGTACCACTTGGTCACGACGAACTCCGGGATCACCACGGTGATGGTGTCGTTGTTCCAGCGTTCGTCGAGCTCCTCGATGAACGCGACGATCGGTTCCGTCAGCTCGCGGTACGGCGAGTTCACGATCTCGAGCGGGATGTCGATCCCGAAGGCCTGCCAGTCTCGCTGCAGCCGTTGGACCTCCTGCTCGTCGCTGGCCACACAGACGGCCACGAGATGCTGCGGCCGCAGCGAACTTGCGTAGGCGAGCGCGCGGAGCACCCCGCGATGGACCCTTCCCACGAGAACGACGACGGTGTGATTGATCGGCAGGAGCTTCATGTGCTGCGGCGTGACCGTCATCGCAGCTGAAACACGCACATAGTGCTTCTTGATGCTGATGAACAACGCCATGAAGAACGGCACGATCACGATCGGGACCCAGGCGCCCTCAGTGAACTTCGAGACGGCGATGATGAGCAGCACGATGAGGGTGGCGACGGAACCGACGCCGTTCACGCCGACACCGAAGCGCCAATTCTTCTCGCGCTCCTTCAGGTGGTGCTTCACCATGCCGGCCTGACTGAGGGTGAAGGCGGTGAAGACGCCGACTGCATAGAGCGGGATGAGAGCGTTGGTCTGGCCGCCGAAGATGACGAGCAGGAGCGAGGCTGCGATCGAGAGGAAGATCACTCCGTTCGAGAACACCAGTCGGTCGCCGCGGTTGGCGAACTGCCGCGGCAGGTAGCCGTCGGCGGCGATGAGCGAGGAGAGCCG
>JAYTFI010000342.1:0-3010 GCA_043734485.1 Acidimicrobiales bacterium
ACCGTGATCGCCCGGTCGACGCGGGCCTACTGCTTCGGCTCTGCGAGCTGGGGACATGGTCCCCGAACCACAAGCGCACCGAGCCGTGGCGCTTCGCAATCATCACCGGCGACTCGCGCCGGCGCCTCGGCGAGCTGACCGCGTTGCATGTCCAGACGATGGGCACGACCGACGAAGCGGTGCTCGCGAAGACACGGAGCAAGTACGAGCGGTCCCCTGTGGTACTTGTGGTCGGGTCCCACAGCGTCGAAGGAGCCGGTGCCTCTCGGCGAGGCGAGGATCGCGACGCAGTGGCGGCGGGCGTGCAGAACATCCTGCTCGCAGCAACCGCCGCAGGCCTCAACAGCTACTGGGGCACCGGAGCGGTCACCGAGGTCCCGGCGGTGAAGGAGTGGTGCGGGCTGCAGCCCGACGACACGATCGTGGCCGTGATCTACCTGGGCTGGCCGATCGGTGACGTGCCCGACCCCGGACGCTCCGAGCCGACAATCCACCATCTGACGTAGACGCTGGGTTCACTTAGGGTGCCGGAGTGCTTTTCGACGTCCAGTTCAGTCCCGCACGCTGCTCGTGGCCCCACTACCGCGACGCCGTTCTCGCAGCCGAGGCCGCGGGGTTCGCCACGATCTGGACGCTCGATCACTTGTCGGGCGCGGCATTCTCGGGAGACACCATGCTCGAATGCTTCACGTTGCTGGGCGCGCTCGCCATCGCCACGTCTCGCATCGGAATCGGCTCACTCGTGGCGAACACGGCGAACCGCCATCCCGGACTCCTCGCGGCCGCGGCTACGACGGCGCAGACGATCAGCGACGGACGGCTGTTGCTGGGCCTCGGAGCGGGCGCGAGCCCGACGAGCGCCTTCGCGGGCGAACAGCACGTCGTCGGCGCCCCGATCGCACCGACGATGGCGGCGCGTCACGCGCTGCTCGAAGGCACCCTCGATCTGCTCGACACGCAGTGGGCCGATGACCGGCCCGACGCTTGGCGCGGGTTCCCCCGTCCGAACCCGGTGCCACCGGTCCTGCTTGGCGTCAACAGCCGTGCCCTGGCCCGGATTGCCGGATCGCGGACACAGGGCGTCAACGTGCGGTGGAACCATCCCGACCGGGCCTCGCTGTTGGGCATCGCTCGCGACGCGCATCTCGCCAATGCCGCCAACGACGACTGGATCTCGTCGGTGTGGGCGCCCTGGGACCGCGCGCTGTTCGACCCGGAGCATCCGCTGCACGCGGAGCTCGCGGCGGAGGGCGTCAACCGCATCATCCTCGCCGTGTTCACGCCGCCGGACCTCGACGCCATCGAGCGGGCCGCAGGCGCGCTGTCCGAGCGAAAGCCGCGGCTGTGACGCGCTGGGGCGCGCTGGGACGCGACGCTCGTGTTCGGGTCAGCCAAGGCCGGTTCGGCGGTAGATCCGGCTCTCCCACGGGCGCAGCACGGACGCTGACCCGCAGTCGGGATCGGGCCAGTTGCCCAGCACCAGTTCGGCCGACCACCACGAGGCGTCATCGAGCAGCACCTCGTTCGCCGCGCTCGAGAAGTTGGCGAGCACCAGCAGGTCGGTCCCCTGCCAACTTCGTATGTACGCGTACACGTTGGGGTCGTCCGGCAGCAGCATCGCGAAGCTCCCGTGCACGACCGTCGGCTCGGCGTGGCGGAGCTCGATGAGGCGGCGGTAGTGGTGGAACACGGAGTCGGGATCGCCGACTGCAGCGGCCGCGTTTATCGTCGGGTAGTTAGGGTTCACCGCCAGCCATGGCCTCCCGGTGGTGAAGCCGGCCTGCAGTGATGCGTCCCATTGCATCGGCGTGCGGGAGTTGTCGCGGCTCATCTTGCGGATGCCGACCATCACGTCCTCCGGCGACGCGCCGAGCTCATCGACGACGGAGCGGTAGTAGTTGACCGACTCGATGTCGCGCAGGTCGTCGATGGTCGCGAACGGCGCGTTCGTCATGCCGATCTCCTCGCCCTCGTACACATAGGGCGTGCCCTTCTGGAGGTGCAGGACAGTGCCGAGCAACTTGGCCGAGCGCACGCGGTGCTCACCATCGTCACCCCACCGGGACACGATGCGGGGCTGGTCGTGGTTGTTCCAGTAGAGGCTGTTCCAGCCGACGTCGGCCAGACCCGTCTGCCACCGGCCGAGCGTGGCCTTGAGATCGAGCAGGTTCAGCGGCTGCACGTCCCACTTGTTCGCGCCCGCGTCGAGAACCATGTGCTCGAACTGGAAGACCATGTCGAGCTCAGTGCGGACCGGGTCGGTGAAGAGGATCGCGTCCTCAATGCTCACGCCCGGTGTCTCCCCCACCGTCATCGTGCGACGGGGCCGGTCGCGGAACACCGCGTCGTACATCTCGCCGAGGAACTCGTGGATGCGGGGCCCGTTCACGAAATGCGCCGACCCGTCGGCCAGGCGGCCCCGACCCGTGACGCGGCCGTCGGGCAGCGCAGTGTCCTTCGAGATCAGGTTGATCACGTCCATACGGAAGCCATCGACGCCGCGGTCGAGCCAGCGCCGCATCATGGCGTAGACCGCCTCGCGCACATCGGGGTTCTCCCAGTTGAGGTCGGGCTGCTTGCGGGCGAACAGGTGCAGGTAGTACTCACCTGTCTTCTGATCGAGCGTCCAGGTCGGGCCGGAGAATGCAGACCTCCAGTTCGTCGGCTCCGCGCCCAGCAGACCCGCATCCACGCCATCGCGGGGCGCGCGCCACCAGTACCAGTCGCGCTTCGGGTTGTCCTTCGACGACCTCGACTCGAGGAACCACGGATGCTCGTCCGAGGTGTGGTTCACGACCAGGTCCATCACCAGCTTCATGCCCCGTTCGTGGATGCCGGCGATCAGCGCGTCGAAGTCGGCGAGCGTGCCGAACACCGGCTCGATGCCGTCGTAGTCGCTGATGTCGTAGCCGTTGTCGTCCTGCGGCGACGGGTAGACCGGTGAGAGCCAGATCACATCGATGCCGAGCGTGGCGAGGTAGTCCAGGCGGCTCGCGATTCCGGGCAGATC
>JAYTFI010000343.1:0-1515 GCA_043734485.1 Acidimicrobiales bacterium
CTCATGAGCGAACGCCTCCTCGACCGACTGTACGAGCTGGCAGCGAAGGTCGCGCTCGGCGAACCAGTCGATCCAACGCTGAGCGGGCCACCGCTGCAACAACGCTCGCAGCGCCGCCTGGAAGGGAATGGTCTTCTCACACGGACCAGAAGGCGCCCCGGGAAGGGCCTCGGGTCCGAGCCCGAACGCCTCGAGCACCGCCGGTGCTACTTCAGGCATCGGGTGGATCCACCGGTCGGCGGTCGGATAGCAGGGCGTGCCCACGGTCTTGGGACAGTCGAACTGCGAGTGGAAGCCGGGCGGTGCGTGCTCGACTCGGCTGTGCGGAAGGATCGACCATGCTTGGTGCCCCTGAAAGAGCGACGTCTCGACCCACTGGCCGCGGCCTGTCTTCTCCCGGGCAACCAGAGCCGCACTGATCGCGCACGTCGCCATGAGCGCAGCTCCGAGGCTCGGCAGCGGTAGGTGGAAGAAGATCGGACCACCCTCGCGGTGGCCGATCTGCTCGAAGTGCGCCCCCGTGCGAGCGTGCACGAGGCCGTCGTATCCGGGACGATCGGCGAGCGAGGTCGTGCGGCCGTAGCCGGTGATCGAGCAGTAGATCAGCCGCGGGTTGCGCCGATGCAGCGCATCGAAGCCGACGCCGAGGCGGTCCGCGGTGCCGGGCCGATAGCTCTCGATGACGATGTCGGCCCGGTCGCACAGTTCGAGGAACGCGGACAGCCCGTCGGGACTGGTGAGATCGATCTCGACGCTGCGCTTGCCGCGTTGCCAGACCGTGTTCCCGGGAAGCACCTGGAGCGCTGAGCCTCCGGGACGCTCGACTCGGATCACGTCCGCGCCGTAGTCGGCCAGCAGCATCGTCGCGACCGGACCGGCGACGCCGGAGCTGAGGTCGAGGACCGTGAGGTCCTCGAGCACTTGATGACCGTCAGCCCCCCGGCCGCTCGTCGGTCCGCTCATCGTCGCTCAGCTCTCGACGATCGGGAGCCGGAGGTGTGTCGGGTAGCGGTGGTCGTGGAACACACGTTGCGTCGCCGGCACGTACTGCGTCTCCGTCATCGCCGAACCGCCCGTGTTGGGGTTGCGGGCGAACCGTGGGAAGTTGCTCGACGAGATCTCGAGCCGCAACGCATGACCGGGGAGCACGACGTGGCTCGTCGCGTCCAGACGGAAGTCATATGCGTACACAACATTCGGTTCGATCGGCGACGGCTCCCGGAGCGACTCTCTGTAGGACGCCCGGATGATCCCCTCGACCAGGTTCTGCGCGTACCCGTTGGGCCAGACATCCACGAGCTTCGCCGTGAAGTCGGTGTCCGGAGCCGACGATGCGGCGAAGACGCGGGCGCGGACCTCGCCGGTGATCTCAAGCGGAGCGCTCATCGGCGCGGAGGTGTACACGAGCACGTCATCGCGGGCCTCCACGCCTCGCTGATCGAAGACGCCTTGACCTTCGTTCGGGAGCGGTCCGCCACAGCTCGGAACCGGATCGTGTGGGTCGTAAACGAACAT
>JAYTFI010000344.1:0-2176 GCA_043734485.1 Acidimicrobiales bacterium
GCGCCGTACTGCAGCACCCGCAGTCCTGGCAACGAGAAGCGTCCGGCGTCGAGCAGCATCTCCACCATCGTCGGTACGATCAGCACGTGCGTCGCACCCCGGGCCGCGAGCCCGTCCCACGCGTCGAGGTCGAACGTGGGCAGCGACATCAGCGCGGCACCCGAACCCATGGCCACGAACATCATCCCGATGCCTGCGATGTGATGGAACGGTGACGCCGACGCATACGTGGTGCCCGGGCCGAGCATGACGAGTTCGGCATTCACGCGGGTCCGTGCAGCGAGTCGATCCTGCCGGTACGGCACGGCTTTGGGCACCCCTGTCGTTCCCGACGTGTGCAGGATGGCCGCCGGGCGATCGGGGGCGATGTCGAACGACAATGAGCGCGTCGACCGTTCGACATGTTCGAGCACGGCCACCCGCCGTCCGGTTTGCTCGGCCACCTCGCGTGCCAGTGCCTCGTGTGCGGGCTCGGTCACGATGACCTCGGCGTCGATGTCGGCGACGATCGGTACGAGTTCGCTGACGGTCAGCTTCGGCCCGAGTGGAGCCAGGGCGCGGTCGGTTGCGGCGGCCCCGATCGACAGCGCGAACGCACTCGGCGTGCTGGAGAGCAGCGCTACGACCGAACGGCCGAGCGGAGCACCCGCAACGTCGAGGAAATCGGCGGCGCCAGCGGCGCGTTGGATCAACTCCCTGCCGGTCCACGACCCGGTGTCGGCGATGACCGCCGGAGCATCGGAATCGGCTCGTGCTTCGAGCATGCCCAGCCACGTGGGCGGTCGTGTGCTCAGCGGTACCAACCCTTGGGCACGACGAGGTCGACCGACAACCCTTCGAACTGCGGCAAGCGCTTCTCGGTGAAGCTCGCAACGCCTTCCCGGAAGTCGCTGGCGGCGGTCAGTTCCGACACGGTGACCAACGCCGTCAGCCGACTCTGCTCACTGGAGTGTTCCCAGTCGGCAAGTACCTGCTGCTTGATCGCCGCCATCGCGGCCGGCGAGCAGTTCGCGGCGAGGTCACGCGCGTACGCGAGCGTGACCGGTAACAGTTCGTCGGGCTCGACGACCCGGTTCACGAGACCCAGGCGCAGGGCTTCGTCGGGCTGCACCACTCGCGCGGAGAGCAGCAGGTCCATCGCGTTGCCGGTGCCGATCAGGCGGGGCAGCATCCACGAGATCGAGTTCTCGGCCGCCAGGCCACGCCGCGCGAACGCCGATGTGAACTTTGAAGCGGTCGATGCGAAGCGCATGTCGCACGCGACGGCCTGGATCAAGCCGATACCCGCGCACGCTCCGTTGACGGCAGCGATGACCGGCTTCGGGACGTGACGTACGAAGTTCATCGGCCACCGACGGCGGGTGGCCATGGGGGTGCCGCCGGTGGCAGCGGCCAGTGTCTGCATGTCCAGACCGGGGCAGAAGCTGCGGCCGGCGCCGGTCACCACGATCACGCGCACCTCGGGGTTGGCCGACGCATCGATGAGCGCCTCGAAATAGGCGTCCTCCAAGTCGGCGTTCCAACCGTTGTTGCGCTCGGGTCGGTTCCAGGTCAGCAGCGACACACCGTCTTGGACGTGCTGCAGAACGAGGTCGTCCGAGCTCACGCCGACGTCGCTCATGACCGGCCCTTGGTCAGGCGCACCGGATGGTATTCCATCACCGCTTCGTCGCGCTGGTTGTACACCGTGTTACGGGTGGTGATGATGCCCCGGTTGCCCTTCGACGCCTCGCGCTGTTCGGTGACTTCGACGACCACGGAGATCGTGTCACCGACGTACACCGGGGCCTTGATGTCGATCTCACAATGCATGTGGGCGAGGCCGGTGCCGTGGATGCTGCCGGTCTGGATGACCAACCCTTCGGCGTAGCAGAACGTTTGCATGCCTGGCACTAGCCGACCGGCGTAGCCGTGGTCGCGGGCGAATCGTTCGTCGTAGAACAGCGGCTCGTTGGCGCCGGTGAGGCTGACGAAGTTGACGAGATCGGTCTCGGTGATCGTGCGGCCACCGGTCCGGAATCTGAACCCGACGGTCATTTCCTCCCAGGTGCGGCCATGGATCAGTTCGGGAATATCAGCGAGCGTCATAGAGTTAAATGATACCTCTCTATTGAGAGGCGATCAGTATCCGGCGCATCTCGGCAACCGCCTCGGTCGCAGCCTCCGGCGACGGCGC
>JAYTFI010000345.1:0-10971 GCA_043734485.1 Acidimicrobiales bacterium
GCACCGTCAGCGAGGTGACGGTCGCCTGGCTGATCGGGATCGCTCGGCACAAGCTGATGGACCAATGGCGGCGCAGCGCCCGCGAAGCGCGCAATCTGAAGGCCGTCGAGGATATGACCGTTCCTTTCGACGACCCCTGGGATGCGACGATCGATGCCCACGTCGCACACGCTGTGCTCGGCGCAATGGGCGTCCACCACCGCAGCGCGCTGACGCTGCGGTACCTCGACGGGCTGAGCGTGCCCCAGGTGGCCTCAGCCTTGGGTCGCACCGTCCACGCTACGGAGGCGCTGCTCGTGCGCGCGCGAAACGCCTTCCGGCTCGCGTATGGGGACCCCCATGGCGATAACAAGCGGGAGAGGACCGACGATGGCCGCTGACTCCCGCCACGATCCCTTCGAGCAGCTGCGCATCACGCCGACGCCCGAGGCTCCCCGCTCTGCGTTCGCTGCGGCGCTGCTGACGCGGCTCGAGCGCGAGCTCGGCGTCGCAGCGTCCGCACCCGCCACATCTCTCGTTTCCCAAGGAGCTGTCATGCCCAAGATCCCCGCCGGCTTTCATGCCGTGAACGCCTACCTCTGCGCGAAAGGGGCGGCGGACGCGATCGCCTTCTACGTCGACGTCTTCGGTGCTCTGGAGGTCGCCGAGCGCTACATCGACCAGACGGACGGCCGCATCGGCCATGCCGAGTTCGAGATCGGCGACACCCGCCTGATGATCTCCGACGAGTATCCCGAAATGGGGGTGCTGAGCCCCACGTCGCTCGGCGGCTCGTCGATAGCGCTCAACGTGTACGTGGATGACGTCGATGACATCTATGTCCGGGCACTGGCCTCCGGCGCCACTGGACTGCGGGAGCCGTCCGACCAGTTCTACGGGGAGCGCAGCGGAGGGATCCTCGACCCCTGGGGTCATCGGTGGTCGCTCCACTCGATGATCGAGGGTCGGGACGTGCCCGCCATCGAGGGCTTCGATGTGGTGCCCAGCGGCGCGTCTGCTGAGGGGTCCATCGAGACGCCCGCCATGACCGACCGCGCCCGCGAGTTGCTCCATGGTCCGGCGCAACTCGGCTACTTCACGATGCGGGTGGGCGACCTCGACCGGGCGCGGGTGTTCTTCGGCAGCCTCTTCGGGTGGCACATCGAGGACGGCAGCCAGCAGGGTGGCGGGCATATCGCGAACATCGACCCACCAGGAGGGCTCAACTCGTCGCCCGGTGACGAAGCAGTCGTCCTGTACTTCCAGGTGCCGGATGTGGCCGCGGCAGCCGAGCGGGTGCGCGCCCTTGGCGGCACCGTCCGTTCGGTCACCGATTACGACTCCGGCGGGAACGCCGAGTGCACCGACGATCAGGGCACCCGCTTCGACCTGTTCCAGCCGATCGCCGGCTATGAGCGGCAGTAGGTCAAAGGTTGTTCCCGGTCTTGTTAAACCGGTCACGAGGTGTCCTGTTTCTGGGGTGAGGATGGCAACATGACCCCTCCTCCCGACGTTGTCACACACCCCGGTTACGGTGTCGCCCATGCCTGACATCGAGCTGTCCGACACGAGGAAGCGCAACGCGATCCTGCCGATCTTCCTCACGGTGTTCATCGACCTGATCGGCTTCTCGATCCTCATCCCGGTGTTCCCGCTGCTGATCAACAACACGCCGTTCCGGGTCACGCCGGCCGGCTGGTCGGCCCGTGAGGGGCTCATCATGCTGGGCTGGCTGCAGGCCGTCTACCCGTTCTGCACGTTCATCGCCGCACCCGTACTGGGGCAACTGTCCGACCGGTTCGGACGTCGCCCGATCCTCGCGCTGTCGATCGCCGGTACTGCTGTCGGCTACGTCATCTTCGCCTTCGGCATCAGCGCGAAGAGCATCCCGCTGCTATTCCTCGGGCGGGCTATCGACGGCTTCACCGGTGGCAACATCGCAGTGGCGCAGGCAGCCATCGGCGATGTCAGCGACGACACCAATCGGGCGAAGAACTTCGGGATGATCGGCGCCGCGTTCGGGCTCGGGTTCATCATCGGCCCCTATCTCGGCGGTCGGCTCAGCGCTCCGAACCGCAACTTCTACGGGCTGTTCCACACGCCGGGATGGTTCCAGGCCACGACGCCGTTCTGGTTCGCAGCGATCCTCTGCGTCATCAACTGCGCGCTGGTGCTGTCGCGGTTCCCGGAGACGATCCGGCACAAAGATCCCAACAAGCGAATCAACCTCGGCACGGCCGCACAGAACGTCGTGAAGGGTTTCGCGTCCGACCGGCTCCGCACGCCGCTCATCACGTCGTTCTTCTTCAACGCCGGGTTCACGTTCTTCACCACGTTCTTCGGCGTGTACCTGGCCCGGAAGTTTGGCTTCTCGCAGGCCAATACCGGCGACTACTTCGCCATCGTTGGCCTGGCCATCGCCTTCATGCAGGTGGTCGTCGTCGGCCAGATTGCGAAGAAGCTGCCCGATTTCCGGGTGATGCGCTTCGCCTTTTTCGGTCTCGCCGTTGCGATGGCCGGCTACTTCCTGGCCGGCAGCAAGTGGCAGCTCTACGCCATCATCCCGGTGTTCACGTTCTTCAACGGTCTGATCATGGCGAACCAGTCGAGCCTCATTTCCCGATCGGCGCTGCCCGGCCGGCAGGGTGAGGCGATGGGCATCTCGAGCAGTGTGATGAACCTGGCCCAGGTTCCGGCCAGTGCGCTCGTTGGGTACATCACCGGATCGGTCACCTCGAACACTCCGCTCGTCGTGGCGTGTGCGTGCATCGCGGTGGCCGGGCTGGTCTTCAATGCCGCATTCCGGCCGAAGTACGTGAGTGCTGCCGTGAGTGCTGCCGTGGGCGCGCCGTCGGGAGCGCCGGCGCAGGCGTGACGGGTTTGATCCGACGACGGATCTTTCGAGCCGGCCGATTGGGAGGGCGTCGGTCGGCCGGTCGACAATCCACGCCATGTCCGCCGCCCTGTCCGCCGCCATGTCCGCCGCCCAGCGTGCCCCGATCGAACAGCTCCACGTCCGGGTGGGCGACTTCGTCTTTGACGCCTGCGTCGCCGGACCGGCCGACGGCCGCCCGGTCATCATGCTCCACGGCTTCCCGCAGAGCGCGTGGTCATGGCGCCATCAGGTCGGCGCGCTCGGGTCGGCCGGCTATCGGGCGCTGGCGTTCGACCAGCGCGGCTACTCGAGCGCGGCTCGCCCGGCCGAGGTCGAGTCGTACAAGGTCGGCTGCCTCGTCGGCGACGTCCTGGCTGTGGCTGACGCGATGGGTTGGGACACGTTCGACTTGGCGGGCCACGACTGGGGTGCGGCTGTGGCCTGGCAGGTTGCTGGGCGGCATCCGGAGCGGCTGCGGACACTCACGATCCTCTCCGTGCCGCACCCGCTCGCGTTCGGCAAGGCGCTGGCGAGCGGAGAAAGCGACCAGGCCGACCGGTCCTCGTACATCCAGATGTTCCGTCAGGTCGGGGTGGCCGAAGACCTCTTCCTGGCCGACGCGGGCGATGGGCGCGGCCCGGGCGCCGGGCTGCGCGACTTGTACGAGCGGACAGGGCTGTCCGAGGAGGGCGCAAAACCATATGTGGACCTACTGGTTCAGCCGGGTGCCGTCACTGCCGCGCTGAACTGGTATCGGGCCGCAAGTGCCACCGACATGGCGGCGCTCGGCCCGATCACCATGCCCACGATGTACGTCTGGAGCACGAACGACCCGGCGCTCGGCCGCGAGGGCGCGGAGGCGACGCGTGAGTTCGTCACCGGCCCCTACCGCTTCGAAATCCTCGAGGGCGTCTCGCACTGGATCGCCGAGGAGGCGCCCGAGGTGCTCAACTCGCTGATGCTGAACCATCTCGGCGCGCACTGAGTCGATAGCTCGGCGGGGGCCTCCGCTGTGCTTTGGCCTCGCCTTGCGTGTGCTTCGTCGCTGTCGCTTCGAGCCCGACCGGCAGAGCCGGATCGGGCGCGCACGGGGGTGCGGCGCCGGGGACCGCCGTCGTCAGCTCAGCGGAAGTGCTTGGCCAGCATGGCGAACTCGTCGCCGGGGTTGCGGGGCACGATGTAGCCCTCTTCGCTGCGAATCTGCTCGAAGTTGTCGCGGACGTCCTCCAGCGAGAGCTCGGCGTTGTAGTAGCCCTCGGTGAGGCCGATGAAGAAGCGGGCGATGCGACCGCCGCCGGCGGAGTAGATCTCGCTCGTGACCGGGCAGTCCTCGTGGACGAGCCAGGCCACGATCGGGGCGACGAGCTTCGGGTCGAGCCTGTCGGCCATGGCGCCGAGGAGCTCCTCGGTCATGCGGGTCTTGGCCACCGGGGCGAGCGCGTTCACCTTGATGTTGTGTTTCGCTCCCTCGGCCGCGAGCACCCGCGTGAAGCCGACGAGACCCATCTTGGCGGCGCCATAGTTGGCCTGCCCGAAGTTGCCGATGATGCCCGAGTTGGACGACGTGTTGACGACGCGGCCGTACTTCTGCTCGCGCATGTGGATCCAGGCCGGACGCGTGACGTTGAACGCGCCGAGGAGGTGGACGCCGATGACGGCGTCGACGAGGTCAGGCGTCATGTTGTGGAACGTCTTGTCGCGCAGGATTCCGGCATTGTTGATGAGGATGTCGACGCGGCCGAACGCTTCGATCGCCGTCTTGATGATGGCCTCGCCACCCTCTGGGGTGCCGACCGAATTGCCGTCGGCCACGGCCACGCCGCCCAGCGCCTCGATCTCGGCCACGACCTTGGCCGCCGGGCCGAGATCGCCGCCCGTGCCGTCGACTGCGCCGCCGAGGTCGTTCACCACGATCTGCGCGCCACGAGACGCCAGCAGCAGCGCATGCTCGCGGCCGAGGCCACCACCCGCACCCGTGATGACGGCGACGCGGTTTTCGAACGACAGATCGGACATGAAGGCTCCAGGTGCGTGAAGGGAACGCAGGTCGGGGTGGTTTGCGGCGAGTCAAGCTAGCCGTGCGACCGGCGCGAAGGGAAATGCGGGAGGTCCGGCCAGTCGAGGCGCGGCGATAGCCCGTGAGCGAGCGGCCGAGGATTGTCGCCGAAAGCCGCTCCAACCGGCTTTCGACCACGGAGTTTCGAGGATACGGCGGGAAGGGAGCACGCCGGTCCGGGTTGCTACCGTTCCCCGATGGCTGCAACGACCCTCGCCGCGCCTCGCCGGCTGTCCATCGCCGGCTGGATCCATGGCCCGGTCCGAGACACCTCCCTGATGCTCGCATGGGTGCCGTTCTCAGCAGCCGCGTTCGTCGCTGGGTCGCACCGCAGCGCGCTGGCCGGTGTCGTCGCCGTCACGCTGCTGATCTCCCTTGCCCACCAGCCGCTCACGCTCGGGCTGATCTACGGCGATCCGGCTCAATTCGCCGTCGCCCGTCGCACCTTCACGTTCGCCCCGTTCATGCTCCTGGCCGCGGTGATCGTCGGACAGCACATCAGCCTCGCCCTCGTCGGCGCCGTCGCCGGGCTGTGGAACGCCGAGCACACGCTCATGCAGCGCTATGGGCTGGTCCGCATCTACGGCCGCAAGGCCGGCGAAGGCACTCGTTCGGACGAGCGGCCGATGCTCATCAGCTGGCTCGTGTTCGCACTCGTGTGGGCGGCTGCCGACCGACGGACACCGGACCTGCTGAAGCGGATCGACCTCGGTGCGACGAACGAAGCCGGCGTGCGTGTGCTGCACTCGCTGCAGCCGTGGGCCCGGGCTGCGCTCGTCCCGGCGACGATTGCGGTGGTCATCACCGCGGCACGTTGGTGGCGGATCGAACGCGACTCCCCTGTGGCGAGCCAGCCGAAACGTCTCTACCTGCTGATGACCGCAGTCCTGTTCGCAGTGATGCTGTGGAACCCGATCGTCGGCCTCATCGGCTACGTGGGGGCGCACGCCGTGGAGTACATCGTGATCGTGCACTCGGCGCTCGGGAAGCGCTACACCGGCTCGGGAGCCGAACCCGGCGGCCTTGTGGGCACGGCGGTGCGGTCCGGGGCCCGAGCGACAGGCTGCGTGGCGGCCTACCTCGTCGTGGTCGCGGGAACGTTGGCGGCGGTGCAGCGTTTCGTCACACCGACCGTCGGCTCGGTGGTTCTCCTCACCGTTGGTGGCATGCACGTCCTGTTCGATGGGTTCATCTGGAAGTTGCGCCGGCCGGTCGTGGCCCGCTCGTTGCGCTGATCCCCGGCCCGGCGACGGGCCTCGGCCGATCGGCGGTCAGCCCTTGAAGGAGGGGTGCAGACGCCTGGCCGCCTCACGCCCGGCGAGCATCCGTTCGAGGTCGATCCACACGAAGTCGTCGTTGTCGTCAGCGAACACGTCGTAAGGGTCGGGGCGCAACGCGGCCTGCGCAGTCGGCGCGTGGACGGCGCGCCGGGTGCATTCGATCCCGGCGCGGTACTCGCCGGCGGCCGGAGCGGCGCCGGAGATGGACACCGCCACGGAGATGGCGGCCGTCAGCGCATTGCTCGGGGCAGCGTGGGTGAGTTCCATGGTCATCCTTGGGTCGAGGTTTGAGGGTCGGGGGTCTGGGGTTGAGGGTGGGTGCTGAGGTGCGAACTGCGGTAGCGGGTGGGGCAGGTGCCATTCGACACGCACTGTGTTACGGACTGCTTGCGGATTTCTTGAGGGTCGATGAATGATCCGGTGATGGAGCGGTGATGTCCGAGGCCAAGACCGCCCACGCTCGTGCAGACTGACCACGTGGAAGTCATCGGCACGCGGCGCTCCAAACCTGAGCCTGCGTTCACGACTGAGCCGCGGCCCGGTCTCGCGATCCGTGCAGCAACGGCGCCGGCGAAGCCGAGAGACCGCTTCCTCGACCTCCTGCGCCTCGTCAGTGTCCTGCGGGTGGTGGCGCTGCACACGTGCACGAAGCCGCCCGTCGTGTACCTCCCGTGGATTCAGTGGATCTTTCCCGGCATGCCCGAGGTGTTCTTCGTCAGCGGCGCAGTGACGGCGGCCGCACTGCGTCGTCGACCGCCCCTCCAGGTCGTTCGCAAGCGCCTTCGCCGACTGTTTCCCCCCTACGCCGTCTACGCCGTCGTCGCACTCGCCGTCATGGCGGTCACCGACGCCCGCTCCACGGCACCGGCGGCCTCCCTGGATCGCGGCGACTGGTTCAGCTTCCTCGTGCCGGTCGTGCGCCCGACCGGGTCGACCACGCGAGTGATCCTCTGGGGTCATCTGTGGTTCCTCACCGCGTTCCTCTGGGTGATCGCCCTCTCACCGTTCACCTACTGGCTCCACGGCAAGATGAAGGCGTGGTCGCTGTTCGTCCCCGGACTCTTGTTCCTTCTCGTCGTCGTGGCCGACAAGAAGCAACTCTTCACCGTGCGCGAGGAGATGTACAACGTCACGATGTTCGGCTGGTTCTTCCAGCTCGGCTACCTCTACGACGACGGCACGCTCCAGCGGCTAAAGGTACGCACACATATCATCATTGCCGCGGCGCTGGGGGCTTCCGGGTGGATGGTGGCCGAGCGCATCGAGCCTGTCTGGAAGAAGTCGCTGAACGAGCTGTACTCGACGCAGAGCGGCCACCTGCTTGTCGGTGCGGCGTGGATGTTCCTGGCATTCGCGTTCCGGGTGCCGATCATGCAGTGGTTGAAGACGCACCGGGCGCGGTTCGTCGACGTGGTCACGCAGCGCACCTACACGCTGTTCATCTGGGGGCCGGCGGCGAATGCGGTCGCGATGGCTGCGAGCCGCAAGATCGGCGGGGACGGCGGCAGCCGGCCGGTCTACTTCGGTGTCACTGCGGTGATGCTGGCCGGGCTGGTGCTGACGTTCGGCTTCGTCGAGGACTGGGCGTCGAGCCGCCGACCCCGCCTGCTGCCTGCCATCTGAGGCTCAACCGCGCCGGGCCCCGCTCCACGTCTTCCCACGTTCGACGTCGATGTCGTGCGGTAGACCCAGTGCCCGCTCGCCGACGATGTTGCGCTGCACCGCCCACGTGCCTCCACCGACGGTCAACGCGGGCGAGAACAGGTACCCGTAGTGCCACACGCTCTCGACGTCCGGGTAGAGCGATTTGGTGAAGTTCACCTCGGTCGGCGTGCCACCCGCGGTCATCGGCAGCGCACCGGCCGGGCCTGACCCGGCCAACATGCCATGCGCGCCTACGATCTCCTTCGCCATCTCCATGACGTGCTGCCCATGCTCGTCGGCCAACAGCTTCTGCACGCTGGCCTCGGCACCCGGCTCCTTCCCGTGCACGGCGGCCGTGAGGGTGCGCAGCCGCATCAACCGCAGTGTTTCGGCCTCGATGTAAAGCGCGGCAAGCCGCTGGCGCTGGACCGCATCGTGGATGGTGCCCGACTGCTTCACCAGGTCGATGAGGTCGTACGCGCTCGGACCCGTGCCCCATAGCGAGCCGGCACCGGACAACGAGACGCGTTCGTTGCCGAGTGTCACCTTCGCAAGCCGCCATCCGTCGTTCTCCTGACCGATGAGGCAATCCGCCGGTAGGCGGACGTCGTCGAAGAACACCTGATTGAACGAGTGTGCGGTCGTCATGTCGATGATTGGCTGGAGGGTGATGCCGGGAAGGTCCATCGGGCACACGAAATAGGAGATGCCGCGATGCTTGGACGCCTCGGTGTTCGTACGCGCGATGAGGATTCCGTACTTCGCAAGGTGGCCACCGGACGTCCAGATCTTCGAGCCGTTGATGACATAGACATCGCCGTCGCGCACAGCCCGGGTGCCGAGGCTGGCGAGGTCCGAGCCGGCGTCGGGCTCACTGAACAGCTGGCACCAGAAGTCCTCGCCGCTCAGCGCCCGCATCAGGTAGCGATCTTTCTGCTCGGTGGTGCCGCCGGCGATGATGGTGGGACCGGCCCAGCCGATTCCGATGGCATTCTGCGGCCGCTTCACCCGGGCCCGGGTGAGCTCGTCGTCGATGATCAGCTGGTGAATCGGGTCGGCCTCGAGCCCGTACGGCTTCGGCCAGTGCGGCGCCACGTAGCCGGCCTCGGCCAACTGCCGACCGGTGGGGTTCGCGTTGGCGGCCAGCCAGGCCCGCACCGCGAGGCGGCGGGGGTCATCCTCGGTCGGCATATCGAAGTCCATGAATGCGGACACTACCGACTGCGGTCCCGACCGCGCCTGCCTGCGCCGCTCCCTGAGTTCTCCGGTCGATGCCGGGTGAGCGCGGCGGATCGGCACGACCCTACGAGCGTCGATGTCACCAAAAGTAGGCGAACGCCGTTGGCGCGCCGACTATCGCCACGGGACGTGGCGGAGTGTGACCCTGCGATGTCCCGATCCGCCGCGCTCCGGCTCGACCGCACAAGCATCGGGGCATCTGCAGTACATGCGCCGTCCGCGTTCGCTCGGGCGAGCAACGCAGTGGCGGCGGCGGTCGACGCGCAAGCGCGGCTCGTCTCGGAGCTGCCCTGGCTGGCCGTGCGGATGGCGGTCCGCACGGGTGAGGCACAGCTCCGGGATGAGGGCAACTACGTCGGCCGCCCGAGCAGCCGCTGTCGATCGGCGCGGCCGTCGAGTACGCCCGACGCGCACGCGGCAGGCGGGGACGCCCCGCAAACCGGTTGGGAGAGCCTCACGCCGACGGAGCAGGGAAGCTGGTCATGAGCCCGGCCACGGTAAAGACTCACCTCACCCATGTCTTCACGAAGCTCGACGTCACCAACCGCGCCCAGCTCGCCGCTCTCGCGACCCGCAACAGCGGCTGATTCTGGCGTCATGGCGGCCGTCGTTGCACCAAACTGGGAGGCGCACGTTCGGCGCCCCCCGACCGCGCTATCGCTCCGTGATCGCCGTGTACGCCCCCGAGCCGCTCATGAGCCCCCAACGCCAGCGGGTCGGCGTGAGCGCGATGCCGCGCGAGTAGTCCTCGAACAGCCAGCGGGCGAAGTTCGTACGGGTCCAGTCGGTCCCGCCGGAGACTCGCAACGCTGCCCGGCAGATCGGTGCCGACCGCATCATCCGCTGCAGCATCAAGGCCATGCGGTGATCAGGACCCAGTTGCGCGAGCACGTCGTTCTCGTAGCGCTCCGCCGTCCGACGCGGGTTGCGAGGATGGGAGAGCATGGCCTCGGCGGCAAGCACCCCGGTTTGCAGCGCCTGCCCGATGCCTTCGCCCGTGAGCACGTCGCAGGCCCGGGCCGCGTCGCCCGCATACAGCACGCGGCCGTCGCTGAGCGGGGCGTGGACGATCGCCGCAGGTATCGGCCAGGCCTTCGGCGAATCCTCGGGGGTGGCATCGGGACCGAGGACCGCCCGCACGTGCGGGCGGTCGAGGAGCGAGGCCCAGAGTGCCTTCATCGTGTGCGTCTTGACGTCGGCGCGGCGCTCGATGCCGAAGCCGACATTCACCCGACCGTCTGCAAGTGGGAAACACCACACGTAGCCGGGCACGAGGTCCGGTTCGAACCAGACGCACAGCTGCTTGGATGCGTCGGTGCGCACGTTCGAGAAGTACTGGCGGTATGCATGCCATTCGCCCAGGTACACGCGCGGCTCGGCCTTCGGCGAGGTCGTGCCAAGCGCCTTCCGCATCGGTGACCACATGCCGTCGGCGGCGATTACCCGATCGGCCACGACCGTGCCGCGACCCTCGATATGGACCCGAACACCGTCGGTGTGCTGCGCCGCATTGGTGACCGTCGCGTCCTCGAAGATCTGCGCGCCTACCGATTTGGCGCGGGCCACGAGTGCAGCGTCGAGGTCGAGGCGCGTGGCGACGGCGGCGAAGTGCCCATCGCGAGGGAGGGGGTAGTGGACCTCGTGACCCTTCGGCCCGCCCACGAGCACATCGTCGACCCAGCGCCAGCTCGGCACGTCATCCGGGTCGAGTCCGAGCGCCTCGAGGCGCCGCAGCGCACCGGTGGTGAGCCCGTCGCCGCAGCACTTGTCCCGCGGGAACGTCGCCTTGTCCACGATGAGGACATCGGAACCGGCCTTGGCCAGGGTGATCGCCGCCGCCGCGCCGGCAGGACCTGCACCGACAATCAGCGCGCCGACTCGTGAGGGGAGATGCCGGG
>JAYTFI010000346.1:0-2110 GCA_043734485.1 Acidimicrobiales bacterium
TGGCCATCGACCTTGCGCTTGTCGGTCGCTTCTACGAGCGTCTCGGCGACCACGCCGTGAATGTTGCGCAGCGGATGCGCTACGTCGCGATCGGCGAGAACCGCCGGGGCTGAGCGCGTCGGGGGGCTGGAACCGCTCCAAGGCGAAGCGTTCCCGTCCCGTTCACCGTCCGTTCACCAGTCGGCAAGCGCGGAACCACCTGCGCGCGAAAGGCTTCATCCGTGAATCCCGCAGAGCAACCCGAGCTGCCGTCGGCGCCCGTCGACTCGCCCCGAGTACTGCAACGCGCCTACGACAGGAGCGACCGCATCTTCCGTCGCATCACGGTGGGTGCTGCGGCCAGCAGCCTCGTGGTCATGGGGCTCATCGCCGTGTTCCTGCTGATCCAGGCCCGCCCGGCAATTGCGAAGGCGGGCTTGGGGTTCTTCACTCGCTTCGAATGGTCGCCGGACGGAACGCCGGCCATCTACGGCATCGCCTCGTCGCTGTACGGCACTGTGGTGATGTCCATCCTCGCCCTGTTGATGGCGCTGCCCATCTCGGTCGGCACCGCCCTCTTCATCAACGAGTACGCCCATCGGCGTGTGCGGCGGGGTCTCATCACGCTGATCGACCTGCTGGCCGCCGTGCCGTCGATCATCTTCGGCCTGTGGGGCCGGGAGTTCCTGCAGCCGAAGCTCAACGGCACGGCCAACTGGCTCACGCATTACGTCGGCTGGATCCCGATCTTCAAGACGAAGGTGCCGATCTTCGGCTCGTCGATCTTCGTCTCCAGCATCATCCTCGCGATGATGATCGTGCCGATCATCACGTCGGTCTCGCGTGCCGTGATGGCCGAGACGCCGCGCTCGCACTGCGAAGCGGCGCTCGCCCTCGGAGGCACGAAGTCAGGGATGGTCCGCATCGTGATCCTGCCCTTCAGCAAGAGCGGCCTGGTGGGTGCGGCGATGCTCGGCCTCGGACGTGCGATGGGCGAGACAATTGCGGTTGCCCTCATCCTCAGCATCGACTTCCGGGTCCCGACTGGCATCCTCAGCCCAGGCGGGTCGTCAATCGCCGGCATGATCGCCAACCAGTTCGGTGAGGCGAGCACCAACGGTCGTAGCGCGCTGATCGGTGCCGGCCTCGTGCTCTTCGTCCTCACCCTGCTCATCAACATGGTCGCTCGGACCGTCGTGACGCGCTCGGGCCGTCCGAAGACCGCACGTGCGGCGACCACGAAGGGTGCGACGGCATGAGCGCCACGACGTCCAGCGCCGGCCGCCTGGCCCTCGGTCCGAAGCGCGTCGTCAACCGCAAGATCAGCGATGCGCTCGAGATCGTGCTGCCCCTGTTGGCCACCATCGTCGTCACCGCGGCAGCGTGGGCATTCACGCCGCTCTCCGGTTCGTTCGGCTACTTCATCGTCACCTTCGCTCTCTTCCTGGTCGGTGTGTACGTCGTGGCCCGGCGTGCCCACGGCAAGATCGTGGGCTCGGACCGCGTCGTCACCGTTGCGATCGCCAGCGCCGGGCTCCTCACCGTAGGGCCGCTGATCTTGATCCTGATCTTCGTGACTGCGAAGGGCATCGGCGGCATTTCGGCCGGCTTCTTCACGAAGACGCTCGAAGGCCTCTCGCCCGATGCAGCTGCTACTGCCGGCGGTGCCAAGCACGCCATCATCGGCACGCTGATGCAGGTCGGCGTTGCCTCGTTCGTCGCCGTCCCCTTCGGTGTGCTGACTGCCGTCTACCTCCACGAGATCAACGGCCGCCTCGCCCCCGCCATCCGGGTCATCGTCGATGCGATGAGCGGCCTTCCCTCGATCGTCGCCGGCCTCTTCGTCTACGCGATCTTCGTCGTCGGCCGGGGCTACTCCGGCCTCGCAGCTGCGCTCGCCCTGTCGATCCTCATGCTGCCGACGGTGGCCCGCACCAGCGAGGAGATGCTCAAGCTCGTCGACCCGGGACTTCGCGAGTCGTCGCTCGCGCTCGGTGCGCCGCAATGGCGAACGGTCATGCAGGTCGTGCTTCCCACGGCGCGCACCGGCATCGTCACCGCCATCATCCTCGGCATCGCCCGCATCGCCGGCGAAACGGCCCCGCTGCTCATGACCGCCTTCGGCAACGAC
>JAYTFI010000347.1:0-2774 GCA_043734485.1 Acidimicrobiales bacterium
TTGCGCCACGCGATGTCGAGGAGCTCCAGCTCGCGGTAGCTGATGCAGCGGCCGCCGGATTGGGAGTCCGAGTTGTGGGAAGCGGGCACTCGTTCACGCCTCTGGCGTGCACGTCCGGAGTGATGGTGGACGTTTCGGGCCTGACCGGCGCAGTGGCGGTCGACGCAGAGTTGTCGACGGCGCGAGCCCCTGCGGGAACGACCGTTCGTGATCTCGCTTCATCGCTGTGGGAACGCGGGTTCTCGCTACTCAATATGGGCGACATCGACAACCAGACGATCGCGGGAGCCTTGGGTACCGCCACTCACGGCTCGGGACTGAGATTGAAAAGCTTCTCCGGTGCGCTTCGATCTGCGGACTATGTCGCCGCAGATGGATCGGCGCAATCCGTTGGGTCGACGGACCCGACCCTCGATGGCTTTCGTACGTCGTTAGGTGTTCTGGGCGTCCTCACAACCGTCGAAGTTGATGTTGCGCCGGCCTACAAATTGCGGGAGCGAATCGAGTACTGGTCGCTTGACGAGGCCCTGGAACGATGGCACAAAGAGATGGCCGAGCGGCGACACTTCTCGTTCTTCTGGGGCCCCCAGGATCGATCGTTGGGGTTGTACGGACTTGCTGACCCCGCACGCTCGTCGCACGATTGCTACGTCAAGCTCTACGACGAGCTGGCAGTCGATGCTGAGAACAGCAGCTGTCCGGGTCAACGGATCGGACCTGCCCATGAGATCTGTCCGATGCAGTTCGACAAAGGCTGGCACGAGTTGGAGTACTTCGTCGCCTACGACCAGGCGCTGGACGCTATGGCGGAAGTACGACAAGTCATGAAACGGCACCCGGACCAGGCATATCCGATGGAGGTACGGGCGATCGCGGCGGACTCGGCGTGGATGTCGCCCATGTCCGGCCGCGACTCCGTCTCGATCTCGGTTTCGGGAGTTGCCGGCACCGACTATTGGCGGTACCTCAATGATGTCGATTCCTCCTTGATCGAGTTCAACGGCCGGGCGCACTGGGGAAAGCTGCACTTCATGGACGCGGAGCGACTGGCGAAGGTGTACCCGCACTTCTCCGATTTCGTTGACCTGCGTCGGTCACTGGATCCGCAGGGCCTCTTTCTGAACGACCACCTCGCATCGTTGGTCAGCTGAGCCCGTTCGCCGATCTCGGTGCGTAGCCATTCCTGTGACCACTGGATGGGTGCGTTGCCTTATCCGAAGGCGTGCGTGGCTGGTACATTTCCACCGCTCTACATCAAGTAACGGACAAAGCCCTGGCAGATCTTACGATCTACCAGGGCTTTCTTGGTGCGGGGGCAGGATTTGAACCTGCGACCTTCGGGTTATGAGACCACATCCGAACGGTTGCTGCGTACCTGGTAGAAGGCTTTTCACCTGCTCAGAGCGCATTTCGTATTGACCGCTGTTCCCCGCTGCGTACCGCTGTTTACCGTTGTGTTGGTAAATGGATGGTACATATTTCGCGTCGTCGGTTGTCAGGCCGCCGAGGGCTTCAACTCTGCGTGCTGAGCAACCGTGACGCCGAGAGCGTTAGCGATGTCGCACAGGCGAGCGAGGCTCGTCGAGCGATAGTCGTTCGCTTCGTAGCGTTGGATCTGCTGTTCGGCCATGCCGAGCGCTTCGGCGAGCTGACGTTGGGTCCAGCCACGGGCGATGCGTGCCTTGACGAGCACCGTCGACAACTCCTCCAACGAGGCCGCATCGAACGTCGACAAAGCCCCGGCGCGAAGGAGATCAAAATCGGCGAGTTCGGCGCGCAGGTCGTCGGCCTGAGCGCGTACGGCCTCGAGCTCGAGCCGTTCCAGTTTGGTTCGCTTGCCAGGGCGGGCTTCGATGTTGGCGGCGGCTTCTTCGAAGCGTTCGAGGTGTGCCTTGGTGGCCCGGTACTGCACTTCGTTGGTGATCACGATGCATCTCCTTTCGAGAGGTGAATGACGACGATGCCTTTGCGGCTCGTGTCGCGTTCGTTCTGGAAGAACTCGGCAAACGACAAGCCCGATTGGGACTCGACGACGTCGGAAACAACTCGCCGCCGAAGCGCGCCTTCTGCACGGCCCGGTGGTTGGACAGGTCCAACAGCACCGAATCGAGCACGTCGAGATCGACGTCGTCAGAGTCCCAGCAGGCGTCAAAGTCGCCGGGCTCATCCTTGGCGGTGACAAAGCTGCCGTTCAACCAGACCCGGTGGCAGCCGGCCCCAGCGAGCAACTCGATCGCCTCCCCGAGACCGTCGAGGAGACGTCGGCGGCGTTCGGTCCACGGGTCGTGATACGCCAACTTGATCTTGCACCGCTGAGGGGCGGGAGTGATGCCGGCTCTGGTGATGTCGGTGCGTTCGGTGAGCTCGCCGGTGAAACCCTCCCAACCAGCGTTCAGCCGCTCACCGATCTCGGCGAGTGCATCGTCCAGGCTCACGTTCACGAGTGCGTCGACATCCCGTGATGCTCTCGCTGCGACTCCGAAGCGGATCTCCATGCTGGCGCCACCCTTGAACGCGAGGCGAGGAGCACCACCCTGGTCGAGCCCATCGAGGGCCGACGGTCAGCGGCCATTGCCGCCGCCATGCGTGGTGTCGGGCAATGCGCGGTCGTAGAGGCGGACAAGAAGCCGTGCCGCCGTTTGCGTTCCGATGTGTTCACGAGCTTGTGCGCGCCGGACGGCCTGCTCGATCATGTCGCCGGCCACACCCCAATCGATCGCCTGTCGGATTGCGAGGGCCGGCGACACCACCGGCACGCCGTGCACCTCGTCGCG
>JAYTFI010000348.1:0-2354 GCA_043734485.1 Acidimicrobiales bacterium
CGCACGGATCCTGGTATGTGGCCGGAGGCCGCGGCATAGGCCACGTCCATCCGGGCATCGACCAGACGCGCCGAGCCGTCCCGTAGCGCCGCCACAACCTGTTCCTTCGTTGCGTACAAGTCGGGCCGGAGCCGGGGAGTGAACAGGGCAGGCGGCTCCGCGGGAGCGGGCGGCGGTCCGTGCTCGACGGCGCGTCCCTCGTCCCTCCAGGCCGTGATCCCACCGTCGAGCACGGCAGCCCGCTCGTGCCCGTAGACCTGCAGCGTCCACCAGACCCGGGCGGCCACGGGCACGTGGTGGTCGTCGTAGGTCACCACGAACGTGTCGTCGCCGATGCCGAGTCGCCCCAGCACCTCGGCGTACCGCTCGGGGCCGGCCAACATGTTGAGCGTCCCTCGCTCAGGGTCGGCGATGTCGCGGTCCCAGGCGAGGTAGACCGCGCCCGGCACGTGTCCAGCCGTGTACTCCGCCAGCCCGTCACGAGCGTCGAACGGCTTCAGGTACCACCGGCAATCGACCACGCGCACCGACGGATCGTCGAGATGATCGGCGAGCCACGCCGTGGTCACGAGCGGCGACTGGTCAGCTCCGTCCATGGCAGGCTCAAACCTGGGCATCGCGCAGCGCGCGGCTGACCTGGCCGGTGAGCCGGGCGAACTCAGGGTCGAAGCGCAGCTCTGTCGGGCGGGGATAGTCGAACGGGACCTCGAACTCGGCGATGAGGCGGCCAGGCCTGGCACTCATGACCAACACACGGGTGGAGAGAAACACCGCTTCGTATACCGAGTGGGTGATGAAGAGGCCGGCGAAACGCTCCTGTACGAACAGCTTCATGAGTTCTTCGTTGAGGCGTTCCCGGGTGATCTCGTCGAGGGCACCGAAGGGCTCGTCGAAAAGGAACGCCTTCGGCTTCAGCGCCAACGACCGGGCGAGCGACACCCGCATCTTCATGCCACCGGACAGGCGCTTCGGGTGATGGCGTTTGAATCCGTCGAGTCCGACGAGTTCGATGGCCTTGTCCGCCAACGTCCGCCGCTGGGCTTTGTCCACCCCGTGCAACTCGAGGAACAGCTCGACGTTCTTCTGCACGGTCCGCCACGGGAGCAGGGTGGCGTCCTGGAAAACGTATCCGAGGTTGTCCGTCTGGACGTAGACCTCGCCGCTGGTCTCGGGGATCAGCTTCGAGGCGATCCTGAGCAAGGTCGATTTACCGCAACCGGATGGACCGACCACTGCGACGAACTCGCCGTCGCGAACATCGAACGTGATGTTCGACAACGCCGCCGTCCCGTCCGTGAATGTCTTCGTCACATTGACGAAGGACAGGGCGGGCAGATCGGCGGGACCAACCGACGCGGGAGGCGTCGCAGGCATGGCGGAAACCTCGGGCACTTCTGGAACTCTAGTACGCTTCGGCTGAACCTTGAGGAGGTTGCAGTGGAACACGGGGTGTTCATGTTCGGTGCGGTCGAGATGGACGATGCGGGCGCCGGCCCCCCGGCACCGACCGACCGCCGCTACACCCAGAAGCAGATGTGGTCGGCCGCCCTGCGGATGCTCGACATGGGGGTGGCCGCCGAGCGACTCGGGTTCGACGCGTTCCAGCTGACCGAGCACCACTTCCAGCACGAGGGATACGAGGTGATCCCCAACGGGATCCTGTTCGGCGTGGCGCTGGCCGAGCGCACGTCGCGCATCAAGATCGGGGCGATGTTCCACATTGTGCCGCAGTGGCATCCGTTGCGCTTCGCCGAGGACTTCTCCACCCTGCACAACCTCTCCGGTGGCCGTGGCATCCTCGGCGTTGGCCGCGGTACCGTGCCCCGCGAGGCCCAGGCCCTCGGTACGCAGGTCGGCTCGTTCGACAACCCGGACCAGGCCGAGGCGGACCGCATCAATCGCGAGGCGATGGACGAGGCGATGGACGTCATCGTGGCGGCCCTGGAGAACGAGACGTTCTCGTACCACGGCAAGTACTACGACTTCCCGCCATCGGGCGTCCCGGATCGCGGTGGCTTCGTCGAGGAGCTCACGCTCGTCCCGCGGCCGCTCTACCCCTACGACACCTGGCAGGCGATCACGTCGCCCCCGACGCTCCAGCACGTGCCGGAGCGCGGCTTCGGCGGGGTGTTCTGGCTCTTGCACCACTCGTTCGTCAAGCAGCGCTGGGAGAAGTACGCCGAGATCTACGAGCAGCACCACGGCCCGCTGGCGGCGGGGGACAAGCGCAACCTTGTGCTCAACATCTGCATCGAGGACACCCACGAGCAAGCTTGGCGCTCGGCGCGCACCGGCCACGACGAGTTCTGGAAGTTCCTCGGCCCCTATGGCTGGTCGAAGGGCTACATGGGAGC
>JAYTFI010000349.1:0-3427 GCA_043734485.1 Acidimicrobiales bacterium
GCCGCGCTCGCCCGGCATCCGCCACGACCAGGCCGAGGTGCCTTTGGGATATGCGAACGGGAACGTTTCCGTAGACGCCTCGTTGCTTGTGTCGTTGAGCCGGAGCGCGGCGGATCGGGACATCGCAGAGTCACAATCCGCCACGTCTCGTGGCGATAGTCGGCGCGTCAACGGCGTTCGCCTACTTTTGGTGACATCGGCGCTCGTAGGGTCGTGCCGATCCGCCGCGCTCGCCCGGTACCGACAGGGGAACTCTCGGTCAACGGCCACGGCCACGTCACTCCACGGGAGCCGCACCCAATTGAATTGTCGCGCACCACGCAGTTCGCTTCGCCCGGGCCCACGCGCCACCATGACGGCATGCAAACCCAGATCTGCGACATGCTCGGCATCGAGTTCCCGATCCTCGCGTTCAGCCACTGCCGCGACGTCATCGCCGCGGTCACCAAGGCGGGTGGCATGGGCGTCCTCGGCGTCACCGCCCACACGCCCGAACAGCTCGAGATCGACTGCGCCTGGATCGAGAACGAGATCGGGCCGAACCGGAGTTACGGGATCGACGTGATCATCCCGCAGAAGTACACCGGCCGGGAGGAGGGTGGGCTGTCGAAGGACAAGCTCGCAGCGATGATCCCAGCCGAGCACAAGGCGTTCCTCAACGACCTGCTGGCCCGCTACGACGTGCCGCCACTGCCCGAGGGCGAGATCGCACCGACCGGCGAGGGCTCCTGGTCGCACAAGGGCGCGCAGCCACTCGTCGACATCGCGCTGTCGCGTCCGATCCGTCTCATCGTGAACGCACTCGGCGCGCCGCCGCCGGAGCTCGTCAACGCGGCTCACGAGGCCAACGTCCACGTCGCCGCGCTGGTCGGTGCACGTCAGCATGCGGAGCGGCAGAAGGCGGCCGGTGTCGACATCATCGTCGCCCAGGGCTACGAAGCGGGCGGCCATACCGGTGAGATCGCCACGATGGTGCTCATCCCCGAGGTCGTCGATGCGATGGGCGACACGCCCGTGTTGGCGGCGGGTGGCATCGGCCGTGGTCGGCAGATGGCAGCGGCCATGGCACTCGGCGCGCAGGGCGTGTGGACCGGATCGGTGTGGCTCACGACCGAGGAGGCCGAAACGCATCCGGCCGTCGTCGAGAAGTTCCTGGCCGCGTCATCGAGCGACACGCTGCGCTCGCGCGCCAGCACCGGCAAGCCGGCCCGGCAGCTGCGCACCGCGTGGACCGACGAGTGGGAGGACCCCGCGCACCCGCAGCCGCTCGGTATGCCGCTGCACGGGATGCTGATTGCAGAGGCCCAGCGGCGCATAGCCCGCGCGGCCAAGCCCGGTACGACGACCGGCGCAGAGCGGCTGATCAACTACTTCGTCGGACAGATCGTGGGTTCGATGAACTCGGTGAAGCCGGCGCGCCAGGTCGTGTTCGATATGGTGGAGGAGTACATCGACACCGTCACGAAGCTTGCGAAGGGTCTCCAGATCGAGGCCTGAGGGCCCCCGTGCCGAACCCCAGTCACATGCGCGGAACTCCCCGGCGGCGAGGCGGCCTCGTCGTGGGTTTCCTGATTCTCGCGAGTTCCGGAATCGGCATCACGACGCCAGCACCAGCCGCCCGACTGCCGACCGCGGCCACGCCGATCCTCCCGACGACGGGCAGCACGCTCCCACCCGGTCCGCCGGTCCAGCTCTTTCAGATCGCGACCGCCGATCAGCCGATCGGCGCGATCTCGAGGCCGGCCGACGACGCTCTGTACGTCCAGGAAAAGACCGGGCGCGTGCGCGCGCTGGTAAGCGGCGCCTGGCACGAACCGGCCGTCCTCGACCTGCACACGAAGGTAAGTACACAGAACGAACGGGGCCTTATCGGACTCGCCTTCTCCCCCGCCGATCCTGCCCACCTCTACGCCGCCTACAGCGCGCTGGACGGCGCCACGACGGTCAGCGAGTTCGCCTTCTCCGCGAACACTATGCGCGCAGATGAGTCGAGTGAGCGCGTGCTGTTGCGCGTCGCCCACCCGAACGACGATCACTACGGCGGCGCTCTGGCGTTCTCGAACGACGGATTGCTCTACATCGGCCTCGGCGACGGGGGCGGAGTCGGCACCAAGGGCGGAGTCGGCGACAAGGCCAACAACGCCCAGAACACGGGGGTTCTGCTGGGCAAGATCCTGCGCATCGACCCAAGGCCGAGCGGCCAGAAGCCGTACACCGTTCCCCCGTCGAACCCGTTCAGCCCGGGGCGATCCGTCGCGGCGCTCGGTGCCTCAGTGGCCGCCCGCCCCGAGGTGTTCGACTACGGCTTGCGCAATCCCTGGCGCATGTCGATGGATAGCGAGGGCAACCTCTGGATCCCCGACGTCGGCCAGTCCAGCTGGGAGGAGATCAACCGGGTTCCGGCAGCGCGGGCAGGGATCAACTTCGGGTGGCGCAAACGTGAAGGTACGCACGCATACTTGAACGGATCGAAGCCTGCGGGTGCAGTCGACCCGGTGTACGAGTTCCCCCATGCCGATGGAAGGTGCGCAGTGATCGGCGGAGCGCTGGCCGGGGCGGGTACGGGCGTCACCGCGCTGAGCGGGTCGTACGTGTTCGGCGAGCTGTGCACCGGGCGCCTGATGGCGCTGCAGCCAGCGGGCGGTCGCTGGTCGGCCGTCGACCTCGGCGCCCGGACGGCGTACCTCACATCGGTGGGGACTGCGCCCGACGGGACACTGGTGGTCACGTCGCTCAACGGCGGTGTGTACCGGGTGACTGCAGCCTGATCTGCGCTTGAAGGCCACGAGCGCGGGATCGACCAGTCGGATGCCTTGGCGCAAGGAGCTGACGGACACTCAGGTTCCCGGGGGCGTACCCTCGTGGTCATGGCACTCCATCCGAACGGCATCCACCACCTGGCCCTGTCGACGACGGACATCAAGATGCAGATCGAGTTCTTCACGGACGTTCTCGGCGGCGAGTTGAAGGCGCTGTACTGGATGCACGGCGTCGAGAACACGTTCCACGGCTTCGTCCAGCTGAACCCGTCGTGCTGCGTGGCATTCGTGCAGCACCCCGACAACACCGATCGCAACGAGCTCGGCGTCACCCATGCCGGCAACGCCGGCGGACCGATGCCGGGTGGCACGATGCAGCACATCGCCTTCAACGTCGACAGCCTCGACGACCTCTACGCCATGCGTGACCGCATCCGCAGCCGCGGCATCCCCGTCACCGGACCAATGAACCACGGCATGTGTCAGTCGATGTACTTCCCGGGTCCGGAGGGGCTATGCCTGGAGGTGGCTACCGGCGCCAACATCGACTACCGGGCCTGGATCGACCCCGAGGTCCAAGAGCTCGCCGGCATCAGCGACGCCGAGCTTTCGACGTACGTCACGCCGTCGGGCTACGAGCGGCCGGCGACGCCGGTCCCGCAGGTGGC
>JAYTFI010000350.1:0-2755 GCA_043734485.1 Acidimicrobiales bacterium
TAGTCAGATGCTCTATCCGTTGAGCTACGAACGCGTATGTGGGAACTGCAGTGTACCGAAGCGCCGACCGGCTCTCTCACGAGTTCCGGACGGCCAACCTCCCTGGCACCTCTACCCGCGGAGAAGCAGGGATTTGAACCCTGGGTCCCGGTTTCCCAAGACAACTCATTAGCAGTGAGTCCGATTCGGCCACTCTCGCACTTCTCCCAACCGGCGAACCGGCAGGCGAAAGTTTGGCACATAGCCAACGACACGCGCGCCGTTATTCGGCGGGGAAAGCGTCCGTGGGCACGATCCCTGCTCGCTGAAGCATCCGGGACGGGATCACCGCAAAAAATGATCCTTCGGCACGACCGAATCAGCCCGCGGAAGCACGGTCCGACCCTGACTACCCGCTACGAGGCCGCATCAAGCGCCACACCCTGCAAATGCTGCGCCGGATACGCACCCGACGGCACGGCGTCGAACGACCAGTCGGCCTGCTTCTCGGACTCGTGCTCGTCGAACACGGCCACGCCATCGGCAATGTCCAACAGGGGCAGCAGCACCCGCCGACGAGCCGCCGCGAACTCCTCCGGTGGAATCACGGGTCGGGCGACCGAGAGGTCCCCGCAGCGGGCGACCAGCGACCCCACGACGACTTGTTGCTGCAGGGCAAGCCCGCACCTGGCCTCGTTGACGACGGACTCGAGCCGACTACGGACCCGCTTGGCCACGTCCACGGGTGCCGTCCCATCCACCAGGCCGGACAGGAGCGCAGTCAAGGCCAGACCGTCGCCTTTGCAGGGCGTGCACTGGCCGCACGATTCCGTCGACAGAAACCGCGAGGCTCCGTAGGCGAGCAACAGCGGATCGGCGTGGTCATCGATGCAGTGGAATCCCGCCGATCCCAGCATGGCCCCGGCCGCAGCCATCGTCTCGTGGGTGAGGGGCGTGTCGAACAGCGCCTTCGATACGACTGCACCGGATGCACCAGGTAGCACGGCGACGAGCTCACGGCCGGCAAGCGCTCCCTTACCGATAGTCTCGACGACCTCTCGCAGCGTGGTGCCCATGGCGAACTCGGCGACACCGTGGTGCGAGACATCACCGACGATCGTGCAGCAGATGCTGCCTGGCGACTTGTCCGTGCCGACCTCACGGAACCAGGCCGGACCGTTGCGCACTATTAGCGCGACGTTGGCGAACGTCTCCACGTTGTTGACGAGCGCGGGCGCCGACTCCTCGCCTGTCGAGTCGCCGATGGTGACCCTCGAGGCTGAGTTCGTCGAGCCGTCGCTGATGCCGCGACGCCAAGGCGGCGAGACCCGTGGAAACGGCTGGCGGTTTTGGGCCACCTCCAACAGCGCCGTCTCCTCACCGAAAAGGTATGAGTCGGGACCGTCGACAAAGCGAACGGCTACGCCCTCCAGCCAGCCCTCGGCGCGCAGTTCGTCGACCGCACCGCGCAGGCGGGTTCGTTCGGGCTGAAACGAGCGCTTGACACAGATCACCAGTTCGTCCGCACCGACAACGGCACAGGCGACGAGCGCGCCCTCGAGCACTCGATACGGGTTCGTGCGCAGGATCGTCCGGTCCTTGAACGTCGACGGCTCACCTTCGGCGCCGTTGATCACCACCGGCGTCGGCTGCGCGGCCGACGCGTTGGCGAGGACGCTTCGCCACTTTGTGGCAGTCGGGAACCCGGCGCCACCACGTCCCCGCAGACCACTGTCCTCGATGGTTCCGACAACCGCTTCAGGGTCGACCTTGCGAGCTGCGACCAGCGCCTCACCACCGCCGTCCGCAAGGTAGTCGGCAAGGCTGAGCACTGGCTGCGCGTCAAGAACACGGTGGATCACTGCCATCCCCCCTCCGTACCCAAGCAGTTCGGTTCGCAAACACCTCGGCCCCGGTCACGAGGACGCTCGAGTGCCCGATGCCACCGGCACAGCGGCGGAAGGGGAGGGATTCGAACCCCCGGGGCTCATCACCCAACGGTTTTCAAGACCGCCGCATTCGGCCGCTCTGCCACCCTTCCTGCAGCCAGCACGTTACCGGTGGATCGTGGCGCCGTGGGCGGTTCCGTTCGGGTCACGCAGCTCGCCTCCGAGAGGTGGCACGGGGGGGGAATGGAACGCGGTTGGAAGGTGCTGGCCACGACGTCGATCGGCTCGCTGATGGTCTTCCTCGACACGAGCATCCTGAACGTGGCGTTCCGCTCCATGGTGAAGGACTTCGGCCCCCGGCAGCCAGCAACAGCTCACCTGGGTGTTCAGTGATGAGCGCGCCGCCGAGGGCTTGCACCACCAGTGCGCTGGCGCTGATCCTGCCCGAGTTCCCACCCGAAAGGCGCTCGGTGGCCATCGGCATCTCTGGCGCGATCGGCGGGCTGTCCGCAACATTCGGGCCGGCCATCGGCGACGTGCTTGTCGAGGCATTCGGCTGGCGCTCGGTCTTCGCCGTCAACCTGCCCCTAAGCGTGCTCGCCATCGTTGTCGGATCGCGCATCCTGCGAGAGTCGATAGACGAAAGCGCCGTTGCCATGCCCGACCCCACTCGGCGGAATCCTGGCGATCGCGGGAGTCGGGCTCCTCACGGCGGCGGTTGTCGAGGGCGACAACTGGGGATGGTTCTCACTTCGTGTGATCGGTGCCGTTGTGTTGTCGATTGCAGTGCTCGTACTGTTCCTGCAGAGCGTCTACGGCTACTCACCGATCCGCTCGGGGCTGGCATCGAGCCCCGGACCGGTGATGGCGGCGATCTTCGCCGGACC
>JAYTFI010000351.1:0-2379 GCA_043734485.1 Acidimicrobiales bacterium
CAGATCCGCCCGGGCGAGGACCCGACGCTGATGGCCGGCATGATCAACATCGTCCTGTCCGAGGGGCTGATCGACCACGAGTTCTGCGATTCGTGGGTCGCCGACCTCGATGCCCTCGGTCGATCCGTCGACCGCTTCACGCCCGAGTACACCGCCGATCGCTGCGGGCATAGACGTTGACGACCTGGTTACCGCGGTACGCATGTTCGCAGCCGGCCCACGCGGAACCGCGGGTACGGGAACAGGCCCGAACATGGCACCGCGAAGCAGCCTCACCGAGCATCTCATGATGACGCTCAACACGATCTGTGGGCGTGTCAACCGTGCTGGCGACATCCTCGAGAGCGGGATGTTCCTTTATCCGGAAACGCCGAGACGGGCGCAGGTGATCGCGCCGCGCCCGCCGGTGACGGGCCACCCTTCGCGGATTCGCGGCCTGCGCGGCTACCGCGGCGAGATGCCGACAGCCACACTGGCCGAGGAGATCCTGCAGCCTGGCGAGGGGCGCATCCGGGCGCTGATCGTCAGCGGCGGAAACCCGGCGGTGGCCTGGCCGGACCAGGAGCTGACGATGCGGGCGCTGCGGGATCTGGAATTGCTCGTCGTCCTCGACCACCGGATGACGGCCACAGCCGAGGTGGCCCACTACGTGATCGCTCCCAAACTGTCGCTGGAACGGGCCGACATTCCCCACCTCATGGACCGCTGGTTCCGGGCGCCCTACACGAACTACTCCCCCGCCACGGTCACGGCCACGGACGACGTGCACAACGAGTGGGAGGTCTTCTGGGAGCTCGCGCGCCGTCTCGGCTCGGACATCCCACTCCCCGGTGGCAACGTGCCGATGGACCGTAAGCCCACAGACGATGAAGTGATCGACCTGGCCTACGCCAACTCCCGTATGCCCCTCGACGAAGTGCGCGCCCATCGCGGCGTCGTCCACGAGGAGCTGGCCATGGTCGCGCAGCCGGCCGACCCTGGTGCGTCGGCGAAGTTCACGGTGGCACCCGACGACCTGATGGACGAGCTCGCCATCGTCCGTCGAGAAGCGGTCGGCGCCGACACCGACTATCCGTTCCGGCTCGTCAGCCGGCGCTTGAAGGCGGTGCTCAATTCCCTCGGTGGCGAGCTCAGTGCCCTGCGTCGCAGCGCCGGTACCACCAACCACGCCCATATGAACCCGCTCGACATGGATGAATTGTCGTTGGTCGATGACGACCTGATCGAGATCACATCGCCGCATTCGTCGATCACCGGTGTCGTCGCGGCTTCACCCGACGTCCGGCGTGGCGTCATCTCCATGGCGCACTCGTGGGGCGGCGGCGCGCTGACCGACGAGAAGGTGCGCGACATCGGCACGCCCACCAGCCGCCTGGTGTCCACCTCCGACGGCCACGATCCGGTGAACGGGATGGTGGTGCAGAGCGCGATCCCCGTGCGGGTCGCACGGCAGTCACCTGTGTCTGTCGCCGGAGGGCAGTAGTGGACGTCGGGCAGGTGGCGGAGCTCCGCCGCCGTATGGCCTACGAGACTGCTCGCACCGAGCCGCCGAACGGGTTCCCGAACCTGCCTGACCTCCCGCTCGGTCGCTACACGGACACGGCGTTGTACCAGCTCGAGATCGAGCGGGTCTTCCGCCGATCGTGGCTCTACGCAGCACATGCCACAGAGCTGACCGAGCCTGGTGCGTACCGACTCCTCGACATCCCCCTTGCACCGATCCTGCTGGTGCGTGGTACGGACGGTTCGCTGCGGGCGTTCATGAACGCGTGCCGTCATCGAGGCGCGCCGGTGGTGCGTGACGTCGAGGGCGTGGCCCGGATGCTGGTGTGCCAGTACCACTCGTGGGGCTACGACCTCGAAGGTCGCCTTGTCCGCGTGCCCGACGAGCGGGACTTCGTCGGGCTGTGCAAGGAGGACCGCGGTCTGGTCGAAGTGCGCTGCGAGCAGTGGGGCGGGTTCGTGTTCGTGAATCTCGATGCCGACGCATCGCCATTGCTCGAATGGATCGCACCGCTTGCGCATCGACTTCCGGAGATTGCCGGTGCGGCATTGCGCGTCGTCAGCAAGACATCGTACGATATCCGCTGCAACTGGAAGGTGATGGCGGAGGGATTCCTCGAGGTGTACCACGCCAAGACCATCCACAAGTCGACGGTGGCTGAGACGCTCGACGGACGCGGCGCAGTGATGGAACTGTTCCCGAACGGCCATACCGGCATGGTCACGCCCTATACAGAAAGGGCGCTGGCCGGTCGGGAGAACGTCGCCGGGCTACCCCGGATACCGGGAATCGATGAGCTGTTCTGGACCACGAATCCCGCCTATGGCATGTTCCCTAACCTCATCACGCCGTTGGAGGCGAGTGGGTTCCCGTTC
>JAYTFI010000352.1:0-8440 GCA_043734485.1 Acidimicrobiales bacterium
AGGGCCCGTGTCTCAACAAGTTGAGCGTTCGTGTCACCCTTCACCCGGCATCCGCCTCGCCTATGTCGTGGCCGACCGCGCGGGTAGTTTGCACACGGGCCCTAAGCAAGCTGTTCTTGCGGGAGAAACTGCGCGGGCACGGACTTGCGACGGAAGTTCAGCGTCTCCGTCAGTTGGGAGCCGCCCCAGAACAAGTCAGGGCATGCAATAACCGCAGGATGCTGCGCCTGTCGGCCTCCGCATCGAAGACTCTCGCGACTTGTTTCGCGGCGGGCCCTTGGTGACAATTTCCGTTGGCCGCACGTCACGTCTGATCCGGATGTTGGATCAGTTCTCCGTTGATTCGTTCGATGGTCTGTTGAAGGGCGTGTCTCGTCTTCATCTTTGATCGGACGGCATCGTCGTTCTCGACAAGGAGCATGAGGATGCGTATTCGAACGACCCACCGCAGCAGTTCCGCCGCCCAATGTCTGAGTACGTAGTTCGGCGAACCTGCGCCCGGATGGGCAACCTTCCCGCGCAGCCCTGCTGCGAGTTTTCCGAGCGTGGTCCCGTTCAGCGCGTGCGTCAGGCCGACATAAGTCGCCATCTCGTCGACGCCGATTTTCAGTGGCTTGTCGTTGCGGCTGAACAGCCGCATGGCCCGTTCGCGGTTCGCGGCGCCAACACCATCGCTCTCCAGCGCTCGGCTGATCTCGTCGACACGACGGGCGTGTTCATCGTCAGGGAGCTCCTTTGTTCCGTGCAGCATCATGGAAGCGCTCTCGGCGGCCTGGAACGCGAAAAGGAAGGACGACTCTTGGAACATGAAGGGCGCGGAGGACTGAGCGTTCAGCATGCTCACCGCGGTCTTCAACTTGGGCCACATTTCGAACCATCGTCTGATCAGCGTTTCGGGCGGGATTAAATGGTCGCCGACCGCGTATACGCAGTTGCTCGTGTAGTTCAGGAGGGAACTCCGCGTGAGCGGGCGGGCCTTCGCTTCTACCTTCTTGAAGAAGAACTCGCCGGACGTCTGACGTTCCGTCACGAGATCGACGAAGCTCACGCGGACGTCCATTATGCGGACCGGCTCTTCAAGACAGAACATCAACAGCTCCTGCATCGGCCGGGCGTAATCGCCGGCCAGCGTCGCCATGACCTGTGGTTCCACGACAACGACACACACCGAGACCCATCGCTGAAGATCGACCCGACCTTGGCCGCTGGTGCCCGCGACCCCTGCCACAACCCTCAGAGTCGCCGACGCGAGCGATATCGAGGTCAGCTCGACTTCGGAGACAGCGACCGTGACGGTGTGCTTGTCATCGCCGAGATCGACGATCGGCGGCGGGTCCCACCAGGCCTCGAGCTGGTCGAGGTCGAACCACACTTCCTCGAACGAGTCTTGGGTGACGGTACCGCCCCGAAGCGCGCCCTCGACCGTCAGAGTCGAAGCGGCTTCGAGATCAGGATGAAGCGAAGCCATGCCCTGAACGTCGAAAAGTGTGAAGGATGTGCCTGTGCGAGTTCTGCCATGAACGACTTCCGCGGTGCGCCTTTGCGGGAAACCGAACTCGATCGCACCCGCGGTGCTAGTAGTAACTGCTTCCGTCCAGAAGCAACCGTCGATCTCGAGTGAGATGCCGTCCGCGTCGAACGTCATTTTGCCCCAAAGCTTCCGGTCGGGAGTGCTGGGTAGCCACCATCGACCTTCCTCGGTGAAATAGTCCATCGGGAAATATTGCTCCATCTTGAAAGTAGAACCGCGTGGCGCCCGTTCGTTGATCGTCGGGCCAATCGCGCTCGCGAGTTCAGTTCGTGAGCTGGCGGTGGAACTCGTTGATGGCGGTTACGGCGTCGGCTAGGAGCGTGGTGTTGTCGAGTTCGGGGTGGTCAAGGAGCATCTGTTCGGCATACGCGGTTGGCCCTTGCGCAGCGGGGTCGTGGAAGTTGGCGTGGAGGTCGTCGAGCGCGGTTCTGATCGGGCCGACCAACTGCGTGCCGAAGCTTTCGCAGACGCGTGCGGCTGCCGCGGTGACGCCGCCGGCGTCGTTGTGGAGGACGACGAAGGCGATGTCGTACCAGTCCTTCGCCTTGCGACGCGAGTGCGCAGCCGCAGTTTTGGCGAGCAGGAAGCCCGCCAGGCCGGTGACGTTCACTTCGACGATGTGTTCAATACCGCCTATCCGCGAACGGAGTTCGCGAATCTCGATGTCGCGCACGGCGAATCCCGTGCCTCGGAGGTTCGCGGCGCCGAGATTGTCGCATTCGTCGAACGTGACGGTCGAGGGGGCTGGTTGGTCGTCGAGGTCGGCGAGCAGTTCGAACTTCACGATGGTCTTGGTGCTGGTGGTATCGGCGACCCACCGCCAGACGTGTTCGGCGTCGGGTTCGAACTCGGCGTTGCGGAGTGCGGTTTCGAGGCGTCGGGTGTTGACTGCCCCGCAGGCGATTTCAAGGTTGACCTGTACGTCGATGTCGGTCGTTCCGGCGTGACGGAACTCGCTGTCGCTGCAGAGGAGCTCGGGCACGAGTCCGCCGATCACGACGAACTCGGGTCGTGTGCCGTAGTGGTGCACGACCCGGACGAGTGCTGCTTCTGCGGCTGCTCGAGCGTCGCGGGTGCGGGTTGGTTCATCGGGCACGGCACACCTCGCGTAGGTGATCGGCGGCTTCTTCGCCACGTACACCGGTTTCTCTCAGGTCGACGTAGACGCGGGGCCATGGTGCGAGCCGCACGCCCTCAACGGTCTCGGCCATCCTCGCCACGCTGATGGTTGGGAACGGTCGCAGGGTGAGTCGGCCACCGGTGATGGGTTTGAGGCCGATCCGGGTTGCGGTTTCGTGGAGGGCGGGGATGGTGGTGGCGTCGATGTAGATCACGGCTGTCGTGACGTTCGTGATCAGCGGTGCGATGAGCGCCGCGGCGGCGGTGCCGGTCGTGGCCCAGTTGATGCCGACGTCGTCCCATCGTCGGCCGATGTCTCGAATACCGGCGAGGGTGTCACGCCATGTGACGCCGACGGTGACCCGCTCGATCGGGGCGAGTGCTCTGGCGGTGCCTGCGTACGCGGCGAGGAGCGTGTCGGGGTCGTGGATGTGGCGAGCGGATCTGCGTCCGCGGGCGACGTCGGCGTGGAGGTAGCCGAGTTTGGTCAGGGTGCGTAGCGCGTTGGTGCAACTGCCGACGGACAACCCGGTCGCTGCCTGGGTGGCGGCGACGGTTGCTGGTGTGTCCAGTAGGAGTGCTTCGGTGACGGCGGCAACGGCGGGTGTCCATCTCGGACCAGGGGGCGGGGGTGTCTCGTTGTGGCCGGTGCGGGAAATGAGGATTGAGCCAATGACGATCTCTGCGTTGCCGAGTTCGTCGACCCAGCCGATCCCGGCGTGGTCGAGTGCGGCGCGGGCACCGGGTGACATGCGTCGGGCGGCGACGACGTCGAGTTTGGTGTTGGTGTCGGTGAGCGCGTCGATGTCGCGTCGCCAGCCTTCGCCGGCCCATGCGACGCGTAGTCGGCGGCCGGCGACTTTGACGTCGACCGTCGATCCGTACTCCGCGAGCATTTGCAGCTCAGCGGACGCGGGCAGCACGACTCGTAGCGCTGTCTCGGCGCGTCGAGCCCCGGAATGGGATCGTGTTCGAACAGGTGGCATGGATACCTCCACCGGAAAGGCTACATCACTGTGCGAGTGAAGTATGGATGATAGGTGAGGGTTGCGACCGAAACCCTCACCTTGGAGGGTGATGCCCGTTGGTGTCGGAGGGCCGTGAGTAGTCGGGTCCAGCGAGGCGGGGTATAAATATGTACACATGCCTTTCGTGCCACTCTCGTGCCACTTCGGCCGGAAATGAGGGGCATTTCAGAGTCGTGGCGGGCATGACGACGAAGGTCCTCACCACATGTGACCTGCATAAACGCTGGTAAGGACCATCGAATATATCGATGACCATCGATTTTTTTTTGCCAAGGTGAGGGTCGCGGGTTCCAATCCCGTCTTCCGCTCCAAACAAAACCGCAGGTCAGGCACTCTTTTGAGGGCCTGCTTGCTTTCCGGGGACCCGTTCTGCCCATCATTTCGGTGTTTCTTGCCAGTTTCTTGCCAGTTTCTTGCCAGTTTCGTGCCACTTTGAAAAGCGTCCGAGGGCAACGAGCGGTCACGAGTGGGACAACTTGGCTCCCGTCCGGCGTCTGGACGTCTATACGCGCAGCGCGAAGTGGCAGAGTCGAACCCGAATTGGCGTTGGGGAATGATTGCGCCATGTTGTTGCCGATGCTGACCCGACGCCGGGCCCGGTTCGCCGTCGGAACGGTGGTCTTCGCCATTGTCGTGGCGGTCGGTGCCGTTGCTGTGCGACATCGTGGGGAGTCCTCGTCACGTACCGCCCCGGGGTCGGAGGGTGGCTTGACTGGCGGGGATTTCCATTCGTTGGTGGCCGACCCGTCAACTGTTGGCCGGGTGTTCGTTGGTGGTCATCAGGCAGTGTCGGTGTCGTCGGACGGCGGAACCTCGTGGGCGGAAGTAGGCGCGCTGGCGAACGTCGACGCGATGGGGTGGGCATTTAACGGCGGCGGCGAGGTGTGGATTGGGGGGCATCCGGGCATTGTCACGTCTTCGGGCAACATGGAGGCCGCGCAGGCGCGCAACGGCGGGCTTCCTGACACCGATGTTCATGCGCTGGGCGGTTCCGGCAAAACGCTGTATGCGGCTGGGCCAGGTATCGGATTGCTGCGGTCCACTGACGACGGTGCGACGTGGACTGCGGCGTCGTCGACAGTCGGCCAATCGTTTTTCGGTCGGATCGCTGTGGACCCGGAGGAACCGAACCACATCGTCGCCGCTGATCCCGGGCATGGTGTGTTTGCCAGTGTCGACGGCGGCGTGACCTGGAAGCAGTTGACCGCCACACCGGCGTCGTGGGTCAGTTCGCCCGATGGGCTCCACACGTTGTACGCGTCAGGTGTGCAAGAAGCAACCCGCAGCACGGACGGCGGTTCCTCCTGGTCGCCACTTCTTCTACCCGAAACGGCGACGATGGTCGAGGCCGACCCGACCACACCACGACATCTCTACGCCGGCGCCCACGACGGGGAACGAGTCCGTGTGTGGTCCAGCGTCGACAACGGTTCGACATGGCAAGCCCGCTAGCCTGGTCGTGCTGATCTCTTGGCGTCGAAGGGAACTCCGGCGCCGTGGAGTTCAGTGCCCGTCCCGACCGTCGACCAGAGCGTTGCGGGGGCGACTTGGTCATTTACACGTCGGTCCGGCCGGGACGGGAGTCGTGAAAAACGTCTGCCACTCGCCGGCCGGGTTCGGGAAGGTTCCCTGGCCAGTATCTCTTGCCGGTGACGGTCGCTGCGAGCCGCCGGGCCGGCGTGAGCGCCGGACATCCCGTTCCACGGCTTGTGTAGTTGCCTGTTCCATCGACGACGCCGACTGCGTCGAAGAGCGCAAGCTGAAACGTTCGGCAGTTCATCGTGGGCCGGGTCGACCATTGCCAAGGACCGGCGAACGAATGAGCGAACGCACGGATGTCTGCGAACAGTGCCTCGTCGGTCTTTGCCTCCACGAGTACCGGGTGGAAGACGTGGTCGGCAAGGACACCGTGGTTCGGGTCGCGTGTCGCAGTGCCTCCGCTACCCGGAATGTCAACGGCGTTCAGTACGCCGTTGCATCCGCCGAACACGTCACGGACACGAACAGGCAGCGAAGCGGGCCACCACCCGTAGCTTTCATCTCCGTCGATCTCGATCCACCAATGCCCGTAGGAACGCCACGTCAGCGGTTCGTTGCGTTTGCATCGGAGCCGCTCGACGACGCGGGGCGATTCGGTCGGTGAACGGGCTGGCTCTTGTGCGGAACTCACCGTCATTTGCCTTTCTTGCCCTTTTTTCCACCGCTGCCCTTGCCCTTCTTGTCCCGTAGGTCGAGCTTCTTCGCCTCCATCTGCAACCGGCGACGCTCTTTACGAACTCCTCGCAGCCGATTGCGCTCGGTTCGGCGTTCGGCGGAGTTCATCGGCGGTTCCGGTATCTCGGGATCGGTCACTTCGTCACCCCGCACTGTCCTGCGGCCGTGGCCGGAGAAGTCGACCTGACGGTCCAGATTGGTTCTGCAGGATGCTCGGATGCCCTACGGATGACCGACGTCACGAGGCGCTCGGGGGCGACTCGTTGGCGCATCGCAGCGATCACCGAAAGGCACTGACGTGAGAACGCTCCTCTGAGTTGGCCCCACTTGGGGGTATCGCGCTCGGGGCGGATTCTGGGGGTCGTTGCAACACCTGAGTCTGTTTGAGGTTGCGATGTCGAAGCAGTTTGGGAAGCCTGGGCCTATGCCGTTGACGGCGAAGCGTGACCTGTACGTTCGTTTGATGAGTCAAGGAATGCAGAACAGCGCGGCTTGCCGCGAGGTCGGCGTGAACCGCAAGACGGGCCAGCGGTGGAGGCTGGGTCGCGTCGTCAACGACAAGAACCGCGAGTACCACTACGCCCCGATCGTCCCGCCGAAAGCGCCGCTCGTGTCGCCGCGGTATCTGTCCGATCGGGAACGACTGATCATCGCCGATGGCGTCCGGGCCGGACGCTCTAGCCGGTCCATTGCAACCGAGCTCAAGCGCAGCACGTCGACGGTGTGTCGCGAGCGGAGCCGCAATGCGGAAGTGTCGGGTGAGTACCGACCCCACGCCGCGCACCAACGCATGCTGGCCCGGCGTCCGCGGCCCAAGACACCGAAGATCGAGTCGAACGGCGAGCTTCGCGCTCTCGTCCAGGAACGTCTCGACAAGCGCTGGAGTTCCCGAACAGATCTCCAACAGCCTGCGCGCCGAGCAGCCCGACCGCGTAGACCTTCGACTGGCGCCCGAGTCGATCTACCAGGCGCTGTATGCCGTCTCCAGCGTGCTGAGCCGCAGTCCACGAGTGGTGTTGCGAACCGGGCGGATCAATCGCCGCCGCCGTCGTCATGGCCAGCGCAGTGCCCGGTTCGTGTCGCCCATGACTCCGCTCGCGAACCGGCCGAGTGGAGCCGATGACCGTCTCGAGGCCGGCCACTGGGAGGGAGACCTGGTGCGCCACGAGGCGCTGTTGAACCGTGCGGTGGTGAAAGGACACCGCTTTCTGCTCGTCGCAGCGAGCAGCTAAAGCTGGGGGCAGCCTGGCAGGCCGGGACGGGCTTGTTGGGCGGCAAGCAGCCCCGACAACGCCGGGACAGGCCAGCACTGTCAGATGGTTTGGGTCCGGCAAGCAAGACAGGACGGTGTACGTGAGAAACCAGTGTCTGAAAGCTCCTCAATCCTCCCTCCAGCTCGAACCTGACGGATCTGGGCTGGTCAGTGGCGCGCACCCACCACGTATGTGGTGGGGAACTCCTCCACCGATTTTGGTCGTCGGTGCGGAGGCCACGGTGAATGTCTGCGGCGTAGCCGTGGCGATGCCGCAGGGGCATAGCTGGGCACCATCCCTGTCGAACGGTTCGCAGTGAACGTGGGAACCATCCCGGCGGTCCCCAACCCGGCCAGCTGCCTGCTGGTCGGAGGGAACGCTCGTTGTCAGCGGATGCTGCCGGGGTGGGACGGAGGGGTCGTAGTAGTCCGAGCACAGGAAAGCTGTGCACATGGCGAAGGACCCCAGCGTGTTCGCAGTCTTGTAGTTGAACGTGGAGGCCGCTGATGAATATCGGCGCTCCGTGGCCCGACCGTGACATGGCCGAGCTTCGGGTACTCGTGATGCAAACGAAACTGCACCAATGGGCGGCTACTGATCCTGGCCGCTGTTTCGATGACATTTACAGCCTCGTGTATGACCCTTCGTTCCTCGTTGTTGCGTGGAACCGGGTGCGGGGCAACAAGGGTGCACGATTCGCCGGTATCGATGGGGTGGCTCCTCGCTCCATCGTGTTCGGTGCCGATGATCTCCTCACAGGGCTGAGAGAATCTCTCAAGGCTCAACGGTTTTCGCCGGTGCCGGTGCGCGAAAAGATGATCCCAAAGACCGGTGGGAAGTTCCGCCGGTTGGGCATCCCGACCGTCGCCGACCGGGTCGTGCAAGCCTCGTTGAAGCTGGTCCTCGAACCGATCTTCGAGGCGGACTTCAAACCATGTTCCTATGGTTTCCGTCCGAAACGCCGGTCGCAAGACGCTATTGCTGAGATCCATTTCTTTGCTTCACCGACTCGGAACTATGAGTGGGTGTTCGAAGGAGACATCACAGCATGCTTCGATGAGATCGACCACACGGCCCTGATGGGCCGGGTGCGACGTCGCATCGGGGATAAACGTGTCCTACGGCTGGTGAGATCGTTCCTGAAAGCAGGGGTTCTCGGTGAGGACGCTGTGCACAGGGACACGATTGCTGGCACACCCCAAGGCGGGATCCTCTCACCGCTGCTGGCCAACATCGCGTTGTCGGTCCTTGACGAACATTTCACTGCGAAGTGGGATGCACTCGGCACGGAATAC
>JAYTFI010000353.1:0-2626 GCA_043734485.1 Acidimicrobiales bacterium
CTTCGCGGTCACGGACCTCGCCCACGATGGCGATGTCCGGTGCCATGCGCAGGAATCCGGCCACCAGCCGACGCAGGTCCACCTCACGTCGGTCGGCGCGGGCCGGTCGGGTCTGCATGCTGGCAACATTCGCCAGCGGTACGTCAGCTTCGAACACCTCTTCGGCGATGACGACCCGCAACGCCGGATCGAGCTCGGCTGCGCAACACGACAGCATCGTGGTCTTGCCTGCGCCGGGCGCACCTGCGAACACGATGGTGGTGCGGGACCGGACACAGGCCCGGAGGAAGGCGGCGACCTCGTGGCCGAGCATGTCGCGGTGCACGAGCTCGTCCAGGCTGGTGACACTGACGCCGGTGAATTTCCGGATGTTGACGAGGAGGTGCCCGTCGCGGCCGATGTCGCCGTGCACGATGTGCATGCGGGCGCCACCCTCGAGCTGCGCGTCCTGCAGGCCTTCCGAGGGGTCGAGCTTGCGGTGGGCACGGTTGCTGTCGTCGAGGATCTTGGTGATCGTGCGGGTGACGTGGTCGTCGTCGTGGAAGACCTCGTCGTGATAGCCGTTGTCGCCGCTGTGGCGTTTGATGAAGATCGAACTCGGCCCGTTGACCATGATCTCGTACACGTCGTCGTCGGCCAGGAGGTGGGCCAGGGGGCCATAGCCGGTCAGGTTCCGCAACGCCCGTTCGGCCAGTGCGTCAGGGTCGTTGATGTCCTCGTCGCGCAACCCGCGCTGGTGGGCGATCCGCCACGACCGGATCTCCTCGTCGACCAGCGCGCGCAGGCCGGTTTCTCCTGCAACCGTCGAGACATCGAGCCCTGTCGCCTTGGCGCGGTCCTGAACGTTCTGCTCGATGGTGGCGAGGGGCGAGCTCGTCATCTGCGTTGTCCGGGTCCGCGTGCTCACTGCGTTCCCTGGCCGAGCGCGCCGCTGCGCAGGAAGCCCGGCGCGATCCGCCGCCAGGCGCGTTCCTGTTCGGGCCGTGCCGGGCCGCCGGCCTCGAAACACTGACGGATCGCCGCGCCGATGGGTTCGACCACGGCGGCCGGCAGCGCGGTGGCCGAGCGAAGACATGCGTCGATGTTGCGGACCGGAACGAACACCGGGGTAGCGATCCGGCCGTGCTCGGCACCCGTCCCACCGGCATGGCGCCCTGGCATGGAAGGCAGCAGTTCGGCAAGTGCCCGACCGAATGCCGCCCGCGACCGAGCCGACGCCGGAGCGGCGTTCATCACCGCCTGGATGCGGGCGTCGTCAACGCCGAAATCGCGTATGTCCTGGATCAACGCCGTCAACGAGTGCAGACCTTTCAGCGACGCATGGCCGACGACGAGGACGAGATCGGCGGCCCGTATCGCCGTGCGGTTGAGGACGTTGCGTTCCTCGACGTCGATCGAGCCGCTCACGTCCTCACCTTCGAGATCGGCCCCGACGTCGGCGACCACGATTGGGTATGCGCTGCACAGACCCTCGAACGCGGCCGCCACCGCGCCAGGTCGCAGCGTCGTCCACAGTCGGCGTCGACGGAGGCCGAGCAGGAGGTCGTACCCGCGGTCATGGACACCGAAGCAGAGCGCGCGGATGTCGGCAGGGGCGGGCCGGCCACTGCGGTGGGCATCGACGAGCTCTTGCAGACCCGGTGCGACCGATTGCGAATCATGGAGCATGCCCTGTTCGGCCCGTAGGCACAGATCGGCGAGCACGACGTTTCCCGGCTGACCGCCGACCCCGGTCGAAACGGCCTGCGCCGCGGACATGGCCACGGTCGAGGCACCCGTTCCGCCCGGCCCGGTGACAGCGATCACTCGGCCTGGCAGGGGACACGCGCGGTCGCCGGAAGGTTCGAACGTCGGAGTCGGATCCGCGGTCGACACGAGCTGCGCCAGGGAGGCGAGCGCGTCGACGAGCTCGGCCCGGGTCAGGGCGGGACTGAGTACGCCGCTCGCCCCGAGGGCCTGCCAACGTGGCGCGCTCACCGGGTCGGCAACCACGATCGCCGCGATCCCGCAGTCGCGGGCGACGGCGAGCAGGTCCCGGTCGACGCCGGGAAGCCCTCCGTCCAGCAGGATGGCCGAGAACGGTCGGCCGGAGGTGATCCGGCCCCGCAGTTCGTCGACTCCGACGCACTTCACGAACTCAGCCGGGATAGCCGCGGCGTTGGCCCACTGGGATACCTGGGCGAACCATGCCGACCTCGGTCGGGCCACGCCGGCCACGACGTAGCGGGCCGCGTTCATGCGGTCGGCGCGGTCGCGGGCGGCACGGCTCGAGCGGTGTTCGAGGCGACGGGTGACGTCCCGATCGACCGCGTGGCTCCCGTCGTTCGAACGAGCATGAGCTTGCCGACGGCGACGGCGCGTGCCAGACGGATGGTGTCCACGGCGCCGTCCACAGCGAGCGTGACGACGAGGACCTCGCGGCTCGATGCGAGGCTCACGTTCGGGCGGTCGACGTGGGCGACGAGCACGTCGGCGGCCACTACTTCCGTCGCCGCCGAGTCCCCCGTGCCGAAGGTGGCGATCACATCGACCCGGTCGCTCCCGCGCACCCGGCCGGCGGCCGCGAATGCGGCTTCGATCGGGAAGCTGAACTCCTGCGAGTCCGGCCCGCCCGCCTTCTTGATGA
>JAYTFI010000354.1:0-3728 GCA_043734485.1 Acidimicrobiales bacterium
ACCGATCTGGCTGCCGACGTTTCGAGACCGGACGGTGAGTCCGAAGACCTCGCCCTTCACCTCCGTCACGACGAAGCCGGGCAGGTCGTTCATGGTCGAGAGGATCATGCGCCGACAGTACGCGGCCATACGACCGAGCGAACGGAACGCGCATCGGAACCGTGTCGGATCGACATTGCGTCGTAGCCTCGGCTCGGAGACGGGAGCCGACCATCCGCCAATCGCCGAGCGCATGCCCGATGTGCTCACCGAGCGACTGGACCTCCGCCGGTTCGACGTTGACGATCTCGACGCACTGGCCGCTGTCTTTGCCCAGCCGGAGGTGTGGCAGTTCCCGTATGGCCGGGCCTTCACGCGGGAAGAGACCGCCGCTTTCCTACGCGTGCAGATGAACGAATGGGCACAGTGCGGCTTCGGTTGCTGGATCGCCTGGAGCGTCGCGTACAGATCCCCGCGAACGAACGGCGCGGCCGGCTCGAAGGCCTCCTCTACGTGATGACCCGCGACGGGTGGGAAGCGTAGAAGTACGCACGAGTCTCAGTCGTCGCGCGTCTCAGTCGTCTCGGGATGGGCGGACTGTCGTAGTCAGCCCCCGGTGGACAGCGCGAACCGAGGCCGGATCACCGCGTCCGACCGATCGCCAGTGCCGGTTCGCGGCGATCACGCTGATGCCGAGCAGGACCGCGGCGACGGACGCGCCGACGGTGAAGGACGTACGGATTGACGTCCTGTCAGCCAGTGCACCCATCCACACCACGCCGCAGCTGTAGGCCGCGCCGGTCGAGGCCGCGAACAGCGAGGCGACGCGACCGCGCTCTTCGGGCCGCGCATCACGCGGGAGAACACTGCTGAGCCCCACGAAGCCCGGGATGTAGAGCCCGCCCAGCAGTCCGAGCCCAACCACGGCGCCGACGCGACCCTTCACGTTCGCCACCACGGCCAGAGCGATGACCGCCAGCGACAGCAGCGCCACCGCCGTCCTCGGTCGGCCGACACGACCGACCAACCACGGCAACGACAGCGATCCGACAAGCGCGCCGACACCGACTGCGACGTAGAGGATGCTGGCGTCGTTCTGCCCGCCATCGAGCACCTGGCGTGCATAGAAGGGCACCAACCCGATGAATGGTGCGATGAAGAACTGGGTCGCGACGGCAATCGTAAACGCGAACAGCGACGGCTTCGACCGATAGATGGCCGACGCACCGCCCCGAAGGCGGGTGACGAAGCCGGCGTCGTTGCCTCCCAAGGGGATGAGCTTGCGGCGAATTGAGGCGATCGAGACGAACAGGAACACGAAGCTCACGGCATTGGCGACGATCGACCATGTCGGTCCGATGGCGGCAACGCTCAGCGCGGCCAGCATCGGACCGATGATGCGGCCTGAGTTCCACGACACGCTCGACAACGACGCGGCCGCCAGCAGCTCGCGTTTCGGTACCAGCTCGGGAAGGATCGCGGCGGCCACGGGGTTGGCCATCGACCCGATGAGCCCCTGGCACAGCACGACCAGTGTGAGCGTGCGCGGGCTCGCCCCTGCCGCAACCGCGAACGCAAGAGCGGACGCGCCGACTGCCTGTGCGGCGAGGATCATGAGGTAGAGGCGGCGCCGCTCGCGGCGGTCGGCGAGAACGCCGGCGATCGGGGAGGTCAAGGCCTGTGGGGCGAACGTCGCGACCGCGACGAGACCGGTCTGCAACGCACTCCCTGTCTTCGCCGCGACGAGCGTGGCCACGGTCACGAGCTGCATCCACGTGCCGACGTCCGACACGACGTTGGCCACCCACATCCGGCGGAAGTCGCGATGACGCAGCACGCTGAGCGGGCCGCGTCGCCGATGCGCTTCGTTCCCGTCGGCCTCCGCAGTCCCGCGAACGGCTGGGTCGGCCGTCGTGCTGCGGGTCGATCTGCGGTTCGATCTGCGCACGTGCCCATGGTAGGGAGGCGCAGGAGGCCCGCTCGTCGTGTTTCCGCCCGCGTAGGCAAAAGCTGCCGGTAGCCTCGGACGCTTCATGTCTGCCTTCACGAACTCCCCGTCCGGATCCGCTTCCTTGACCGCCGCAGACACCTCTGTGCGGATGAGCCGGCTCGACGACGGTCTGACCGTCATCACCGAGCGGATGCCGGGTTCGCTCTCCGTCACCACCGGCATCTGGGTCGGCGTCGGAAGCCGTGATGAGGAAGGAGCGCAGTCCGGTTGCTCGCACTTCCTCGAGCACCTGCTGTTCAAGGGCACCGCCGAGCGGGGAGCGCTCGAGATCGCGCAGACGATCGACGCGGTCGGCGGCGAGATGAACGCCTACACCACCAAGGAGTACACGACCTTCTACACGCGTACCGTGGCGGAGGACGCGGCGCTCAGCCTTGGCATCCTGTGCGACATCCTGAGTCGGCCGACTCTGGCCGAGTCCGACGTCGATTCCGAGCGCAAGGTGATCCTCGAAGAGATTGCTATGCGCGCAGATGAACCGGGTGACCTCGTGCATGACGTCATCCACGAGTCGCTGTACCCCTCGCACGGTCTCGGACGCGACACGGCCGGAACGGTGGAGACCGTGGAGGCAACGAGTGGCGATCACATCCGGGCCTTCATGGACGCGACCTACGTGCCGGGCACGATGGTCGTGGCCGCGGCCGGCGCGGTCGACCACGATGCGACCGTCGCCGCGGTGCGCGAGTCGCTCCGGCGCCCGAACGGGGCGGGCATCCCCGTCCGTCGCGGTCCGTCGGCACCGGTCATCGGCTGCACCGTCGTCGAGGAGGACACCGAGCAGGCGCACCTCGTCGTGGCGCTGCCGGGCCTATCCCGCAACGACCCCGACCGCTTTGCCCTGTCCGTGCTCGACCATGTGTTGGGCGGCGGCATGTCGAGCCGGCTGTTCCACCAGATCCGCGAGCAGCGGGGTCTTGCGTACTCCGTGTATTCGTACCGGGCCGCATATGAGGACACCGGCTTCTTCGGTATCTATGCCGGCACCGCGCCCCAGCGCGCAACCGAAGTGCTCGATCTCATCGCAGCCGAGCTCGATCGTATGCGCGCCAATGGTTTGACCGATCTCGAGCTGTCGCGGGCGAAGGGCTCGGTTCGGGGCGCAACGGCTCTCGGGCTGGAAGACTCGGGTTCACGCATGAGCCGCATCGGCCGCAGCCAGTTGCTGATGGGAGAGGTGCAGCCGGTCGAGGAGTTGCTGCGCCGCACCGACGCGGTCACGCAGGCCGATGTCAGCCGCGTCGCCGAGCGCATCTTGTCGGGGCTCGCCGCGCTTGCGGTCGTTGGACCGTTCTCTGGCGACGAGTTCGCCGGGCATCGCTTCGCCGGTTGAGGTCCGCCCCATTGCTTCGGCGGGGCCCCCCTTGCGGGCTGCCATGATGCGCCTCGCGCCGACGGGCTCGGAGAGCCGACACGAGAATTGGACCGTGGGTCCGGAAAGTGAGCACAAAATGCGAGTCGGAGTCTTCGGTGCAGGCGGGCGGATGGGTGCCGAGGTGTGCCGGTCGGTAGCCGATGATCCGGAGCTCACACTGGTCGCGGGGATCGACCCGTTCCATGCGGGGATCGACCTCCGGCAGGCGACCGGGGTCGACGTGCCCGGCATCCAGCTCTCGAGCGCGCCCGAAGCGATGACGCGGGCCGGGGTCGAGGTAGCCATCGACTTCACCCATCACGACGCGTCGATCGCCAACCTTCGCTGGTGCGCCGAGAATGCGATCCACGTCGTCGTCGGTAC
>JAYTFI010000355.1:0-1995 GCA_043734485.1 Acidimicrobiales bacterium
GGGAAGCGTGCACGATGGTAGAACCACGAGAGCTCAATTCGGACGGAGACCGCCCTCTCGTCGTCGTCACCGGTGCCGGGCAGGGCATCGGCGCCCAACTCGCGCGACGGTTTGCAGCAGCTGGCTACCAACCTCTCCTTGTCGATCGCGATGAAGAAAAGGTGCAGGCCGTCGCCGCCACCCTCGGGTGTCGCGCCGCAGCCTTCGACCTCACCGACGACGAAGCGGTGGCCACGTTCGCGGCCGGTGTTCCGTCGTGCGCCGTACTGGTGAACAATGCGGCGCTCACCACATACGAGCCGTTGCTCGACACCACCACCGCGAAGGCACTCGCCGTCTTGGGCGTCAACCTGCTCGCACCGCTCTCGATGACGCGCGCGCTTGCCGGTGCACTCGTGGCCAGCGGCAGAGGAAGCGTGGTGAACATGTCCTCGATCGCGGCTGACTAGGCGGCGTCGACCGGCATCTACAGCACGTCGAAGGCAGCGGTCGAGGCACTCACCCGGGCACTCGCCGTGGAACTCGGCCCCCTTGGTGTTCGCTGCAACGCAGTCGGTCCGGGCACCATTCCGACCGAGGGCTCGGCCGATCACTACGGTGACGACGACGCGCGCCGCCGCCGCGCTACGGTGCTGCCCCTCGGCCGGCTCGGTTCGATGGATGACATCGCCGACGCCGTGATGTTCCTGGCCTCCGAGCAAGCCCGTTACATCACCGGCCAAGTGCTGATGGTGGACGGCGGCCACACGGTTGCCGGCGGCAGCTTCTTCCGCATCGCTAGAGAGACCCAATGAACGCCGAACAACTCGCCGACCGTTTGGCTGTCGAGGCAACGTTGTACACGTTCGCCGACGCGATCGACCGCCGCGACTGGCCGCAGTACCGGTCGGTGTTCACGGATGAGATCGACCTCGACTCCTCCTCGTACCGACCGGGAACCGTCGGGCGCGTCGGCGCCGACGAGTGGGTCGATCGGGCGACTCGGCTCTTCCCCGGCCTCGTCTTGGTGAACCACCACGGTGACCACGTGTTCATGATCGCCGGCTACTACGACGATCGTCTCGTACGGACTTCGCACGGTTGGCGGATCCAGTCCAAGAAGCTCGTCGTGCGCTGGAGCGAGGGCAATCGCCACATCATGCAGCTCGCGGCCGAGAAGGCGGCCGCGGTCGGCCACGGTCAGTAGGCCAACGTCAGTAAGCAGGCGTCAGTAGGCCGCCGTCCCGCCGTCGACACTCAGCGGCACGCCCGTGATGCCGGCGCCCACATCGGAGGCCAGCAGCGCAGCCGTCGCCGCAACCTCTTCCACGGCGTTCGGCCGCTCGATCGACGACTCAGCGCAGAACAGGGCAACCATCTCGTCGTACTCCGAACTCGGCAAGAACGCGTTCGGCCTTGTCCGCGCTCAGCGCCATCAGCGCCACGGATGCCCCTTCAGCGAGGAACTCCTCGGCGATTCCGAGCCCGATGCCTGCCGTGCCACCGGCGATGGCAGCGACCTTGCCGTTGAGTTTCATCTCGTGTCCTCCCTTGCGAGAGGTCGACCTCGCGTACTTACCAATGTCGGACTACGGTGTCGTCGGTCATAGGAGTTTGTCCAGCCCCGAAGCACTCCCGGGAACGCTCTGACGCTCGAAAGGGGAACGACCTGAGCAGTACCACAGACGGCGCGGTCGCCGAGATGATTCGCGATGTTGTTCGCAGAGCGCGCCGCGGCGACCCGGAAATGACGATTGCGGATGCAGTGTCCCTGGTGCCGGCCGCAGCCATCGGCAGCTTCCTGCATGCCGCGTTCGAGGCCGGTGAGCGCACATTGCTCACGACCGCGCTTGGCGCGTCTGCCGGTGCCGCGTCGGGCGTCATCGTGCTCGATGCCGAGGCGGCCATCGATGCTGCCGACCAAGGCCGAGCGGTCATCCTGGTGCGCAACGAGACGACACCCGACGACGTGTTGGGCATGCAGTCGGCGCGTGGCATCCTCACGACACGCGGCGG
>JAYTFI010000356.1:0-11380 GCA_043734485.1 Acidimicrobiales bacterium
GTGGTCTCCACCGACGCCTGGTACTCGATGGGGCAGGAGGACGAGAAGGAGTCGCGACGCCGCGCGTTCGAAGGCTTCCGAGTCGACGAGCGCATGATGGCCGCAGCCGGAGGAAGTGCGATCTTCCTCCACTGCCTTCCGGCGCATCGGGAAGAAGAGGTCACCTCGGCCGTGCTCGACAGCGCGCAGAGCCGGATCTGGCCCCAGGCCCACAACCGGATGCACACGTTCCGAGGCCTTCTCGCGTGGCTCGTCGCGCAGGGTTCCATCGCGTGAGCGCGGCTGCGAAGGTCCCGAAGGCCCGGCAGGGACTGATGGTCCCGAAGAAGTTGCCAGATCAGCCGACCCGCGCCGAGGCACGCGAGCAGAAGGACGCCAACTCGCGGCTCGCGAAACCTCAGCGCCAGCACCGCATCGCCCGGATCCTCGAGCAACATGCGATCACCAGCCAGCTGCAGCTCGTCGAGATGTTGGCCGAGGACGGTGTTGTCGCCACCCAGGCCACCGTCAGCCGAGATCTGGAGGACATGGGAGCGGTCAAGGTGCGGGTGCCGGGCGGCGAACTGGTCTACGCCATACCCGAGCTGCCGAGCGACCAGGTCGCACCCGAAGACCATCTGCGACGGGTGTTCGGCGACTGGGTGGTCGATGTGGCCCATTCGGGTCATCTCGTGGTCTTGCGCACGCCTCCCGGTTCTGCGCACGTCGTTGCCAGCGCCCTCGACCGGGCCGGGCTCGACGAGGTCATCGGCACGGTGGCGGGCGACGACACGATCCTCGTGGTGTGCAGCGAGAGCGCCGGCGGGAAGGCCACGGCCGAGAAGATGCGCAGCCTCGCCGGGCTGTGAGTCGGTGCGTCTTCCTCAGCCGCTTCTGCGGCGCCGACCACCGGCCTTCGCAGCCGGCACCTCGACGCGCTCGTTGACGACGCGTGCGGCCTCGAGCGTGTCGCGGAAGGCCTCCCGGAGACAGTCGGCATAGTTGCTCGGGTCCGGCATCATCGCCCGGTCGGACGTGGCGGAGATCGTGAGCATCCCGTTGTACGACAGCACGGGATGGATGAGCCCCATCCCATCGGTGATCGGACCGAGTCCGAAGTACCCGACCTGCTCGGCCCCGCAGAAGTACAGCGGCGCCTGCGGACCCGGGATGTTGGTCACCACGCAGTTCGAAAGCGGGGCATGGCGGTTGGCCAGGCTGGCCCGGCTGTACAGGCGAGCGGCCAGCCCAGCGAGCGCGGAAGGGATGAACTGCGTGTAGTCGGTCATGAGCCGCGCCCCGATGGCGTTGACCATCTCCTTGGCGCTGGCCGTTCCGGCGTACACCGCGGCGAGCCGCTCGAGCGGATCGGCGATGTCGGAGCGCAGCGCAACGGTCATCGCCGCGACCTGGTTGCCCTGCGTGCCCTTCTGATCGGTAGAGCGCACCGAGATCGGCGCCATTGCCAGCAACGACTCGTTCGGCAGCTCGCCCTTCTCTTCAAGATACGCCCGCATAGCACCGCCGACGACCGACAGCACGACGTCGTTCACTGTCGATCCGGGCACTGCGGCGCGCATCTCCTTCACGTCTGCCAGGCGGTAGCTCGTGCCTTCGAACACCCGATGCGGACCGACGGTCGTGTTGAATCGGGTCCGCGGTGCGGTGAGCTTCGGCCCTTCGAAGGCGTTGCTGCGGACACCTTGCACAACCCGGCTGACCGCCGGCACGGTGCGGCCGACCACACGGGCGAAGTGCATCGGCTTGCGGATGTTGCTGATCCCGGCCCGGGAGAGGAGCTCGCCCGGACTCGGCGCGGTCTCGCCCTTGTAGGGCGTCGTCGGTGGGACCGGCTCCTCGTCGGGATCGATCTGGTTCAGCACGGCGGTGATCTCCATGCCGGAGACGCCGTCGATGGCGGCGTGGTGGATCTTTGTCAGGAGCGCGAAGCAACCGGGCGGGTAGCCCTCGACGTGGTCGAGGCCCTCGATGACGTACATCTCCCACAGCGGACGGTCGAGGTCCATCGGTCGGGCCATGAGCCGCGCCGTCTGGATGCAGAGTTGTCGCCAGTCGCCCGGCTTCGGCAGCGCAAGGTGGCGGACATGGAACTCGAGGTCGAAGTTCGGGTCGTCGTACCACCAGGGATGATCCGCCTGGAAGGGAACCCGGGCGAGCCGCTCACGCAGCGTGCGCACGAGATGCAGCCGGGCGTCCACATACGACAGGACCTGTTTGAAGGTGACGATGCCACCGGGCGCCGTCGACTGGTCATAGATCTGCAGCCCTCCTACGTGAAGTGGCGCGGTGGGCGACTCCAAATAGAGGAACGATGCGTCCATCCCCGATAGTTGCTGCACGGTGTTCCCCCTGAGAGTTTCGGCTGACCTGACGGGCAGCATATGGAGACGGGCGCGGCGCGCGCCGTTCCGAGCGTTGGAGCAGCGTCAGCTCGCAGCCGGGGGCTCGCCGCTCTCCAGCTCGAACAGCCCGAACTCACCACCGGTCGTGAGCGCACCGGTCCGGAAGTAGACCTGCAGCTTCTCCCGCGAATCGGTGATGTCCAGATTGCGCATGGTGAGCTGCCCGATGCGGTCGAGCGGGGAGAACTCGGCCTTGCCGCTCTCCATCGACAGCCGCTCGGGGTGATAGGTGAGGTGCGGGCCGATCGTATCGAGGATCGTGTAGTCGTCGCCCCGGCGCAGCTGCAGCGTGACCGTCCCGGTGACGGCCGAACCGACCCACTTCTGTAAGGGCTCGCGCAACATGATCGATTGCGGGTCGAACCACCGGCCCTCGTACATGAGCCGGCCGAGTCGGCGACCCATCGTGCGGTAGTTGTCCTGCGTGCCCTCGTTGTGGATCGCGCTCACCAGCCGCTCGTAGGCGATGAAGAGCAGCGCCATACCGGGTGCCTCGTAGATGCCGCGGCTCTTCGCCTCGATGATGCGGTTCTCGATCTGGTCGCTCATGCCGAGACCGTGGCGGCCGCCGATGCGGTTGGCCTCGTTGACGAGCTCGACCTTGTCCTCGAACGGCTTCCCGTTCAGCGCGACGGGCCATCCTTCGGAGAACTCGATCGTCACCGTCTCCGCGGCGATGGTGACGGACGGGTCGACGTGCTTCACGCCCATGATCGGCTCGACGATGTCGATGCCGGTGCTGAGGAACTCCAGGTCTTTAGCCTCGTGCGTCGCGCCCCAGATGTTGGCATCGGTCGAGTACGCCTTCTCCACACTGGACCGGTAGGGGAGCGACCTCGAGAGCAACCACTCGCTCATCTCCTTGCGGCCGCCCAGCTCGTCGACGAAGCGCTGGTCGAGCCAAGGCTTGTAGATGCGCAGCGCCGGGTTCACGAGCAGTCCGTAGCGGTAGAAGCGCTCGATGTCGTTGCCCTTGTAGGTGGAGCCGTCACCCCAGATGTCGACACCGTCATCTCTCATGGCCCGCACGAGCAGCGTGCCGGTGACGGCCCGGCCGAGCGGTGTCGTATTGAAGTAGGTCTTGCCCGCTGTCGTGATGTGGAACGCACCGCATTGCAGGGCGACGAGCCCCTCATGGACGAGCGACTCGCGGCAGTCGACCATGCGGGCCTGCTCGGCGCCATAGACCTTGGCCCGATCAAGGACGGCGTCGAGATCGGGCTCGTCGGGCTGGCCGAGGTCGGCGGTGTAGCAGTATGGAATCGCGCCTTTCTCGCGCATCCAGGCGACGGCGGCCGAGGTGTCGAGCCCTCCGGAGAAAGCGATCCCCACTCGTTCACCGACGGGAAGGGACATCAGCACGTTCGACATGGATTCGAACGCTACCGAACCGACGCTCTCCGTTCGGCCGGAAACGACAACGGTTCGTCGCCGAGGGGACCTAACCTCGCGCCCTTGTGAATACGAAGGACGACCACTCCGCAGGCGCCGGGACCTCTGGGAAGGTGTCGGGCGGCAGCACCCTGTGGCATGGCCGCTTCGGCGACGGCCCGGCGGCCGAGCTGATGGCCTTCACCGAGAGCCTGAGCTTCGATCAGCGCCTGTGGCGTGACGACCTCAACGGGTCCCGGGCCCACGTCCGAGGACTGGGCCGCGGGAAGATCCTTTCGATGGAAGAGGTCGCCGCCGTACTCGAAGCGCTCGACACCGTCGAGGATGAGCTGCACGACGGGACGCTGCGCTTCGAGCCGACGGATGAGGACATCCACACCCCGGTCGAGCGCCGTGTCACCCAGCTCGCCGGTGACGCCGGTGCCCGCATGCACACCGGCCGCAGCCGCAACGACCAGTGCGCCACCGACCTCCGCCTGTTCACCAAGCGCGAAGTGACCGCCCTGGCCGTGCGTATCCACGAGTTTCGTGACGTCCTGCTCGACCGGGCTGTCGGGGCGGGCGACGTCTACCTCCCCGGATACACGCATCTCCAGCGGGCCCAGCCGGTGCTGTTGGCGCACCATCTCATGGCACACGGCTGGGCGCTCGGCCGCGACGTCGACCGCCTCCTCGATGCCCGACGTCGGATGGACGTCTCACCGCTCGGAGCCGGTGCGCTCGCGGGTTCGTCGCTCCCGCTCGATCCCGACGGGGTCGCCGCCGAGCTCGGGTTCGCGGCTCGCTTCGAGAACTCGCTCGATGCCGTGAGCGATCGCGACTTCGTGGCCGAAACGCTGTTTGCCATCTCGCTGCTCGGCGTGCACCTCAGCCGCATCGGTGAAGAGATCGTGCTGTGGACCAGCGAGGAGTTCGGCTTCGCCCGCCTGGCCGACGCGTATGCCACCGGCAGCTCGATGATGCCGCAGAAGAAGAACCCGGACATCGCCGAGCTGGCCCGGGGCAAGGCCGGCCGCATGATCGGCAACCTCACCGGATTCCTGGCCACCCTCAAGGGGCTCCCTTTGTCGTACAACCGGGACCTCCAGGAGGACAAGGAGCCACTCTTCGACTCGCTCACGCAGGTCACCCGGGCAGTTGCTGCGCTCTCAGGGCTGCTGCGGACGCTGGTCTTCGATTCGGCGGCGATGCAGACGGCCGCCGATTCGCCGTTCGTGGCCGCGACCGATCTCGCAGAACACCTGGTAAGCCGCGGAACGCCGTTCCGTGACGCGCACGCAATCGTCGGGGCGCTGGTACGTACTGCGCTCGATCGCCACGTGGCGTTCGCCGAACTGGTCGAGAACCATCCGGCACTCGGGCCGAAGGCACTGTTCCTCCTCGAGCCCGGCGTCGCCGTCAGCCGGCGGACCACGCCTGGTGGTGGAGGGCCGAAGGCGGTCGCAGACCAGATGGAGCGCTACCGCAACGACCTCGACCGGGACGCGAAGCGACTGCAGTCGCTGAGCGTCGGGCCGTAGTCCTTGGCTACCCCGCTGGTGCATGACCGCTTCCCTGCACTAGTGCATGTCCGCTTCCCTGCACTAGGTCGGGACTTCTTCGCCCGCAGCGCGCTCGAGGTTGCCCCCGACCTGCTCCACAAGGTGCTCGTGGTGGGGGACCGGTCCGTCCGCATCACCGAGACCGAGGCGTACCTCGGTGACGATCCGGCGAGCCACTCGTTCCGTGGGCCGACCCCTCGCACGGCGGTGATGTTCGGCCCGGCAGGTGTCCTCTACGTGTACTTCACCTACGGCATGCACTGGTGCGCCAACGTCGTCACCGGCGCCGATGGCGTCGGCGAGGCCGTCCTGCTGCGGGCCGGGCTCCCGCTGACCGGCGTGGATGCAATGCGTGCCGTTCGAAAGGCGGCTCGTCGGGACCGAGACCTCACGAATGGCCCGGCAAAGCTGGCGCAGGCGCTCGGTCTCGACGGTTCGGCCAACGGCGTCGATCTTCTCGTCGACTCGGCCGAGATTTGCATTGCCGACGACCGCTCACCGGCGCCGACCAGGATCGTCACGACGCCTCGGATCGGCATCAGCAAAGCGGTTGATCGTCCGTGGCGGTTCCTGGTCGGCTGAATGCGACTCTTGGGTACCGCACCGGCAGGTCGTCGTCGAGCCCGTTCGACAGCGAAGTGAACATCGGTACCACCGACGCGCAGGAACGGTTCACTAGTGCACCGGGTCGGAAATTTCGTGAATGTCGTCGAGCCTCAAAACCCGCTCCCACACTCACTTTCGTCGCTCGGCGACGTGAGCGAAATCTACGCGATGCACTACTAAGGTGACGCGGATGACGACGAAGTCACGGTCTGCCCGTTCGCTGGTTGTGCTGGCAGTCGCCGGTGTGGCCGCGGTTGCCCTGAGCATGCCTGCACCGGCGGCCACATCGACGACCACGAAGAAGGCCTCGGCGACGACGACCACGAAGAAGAAGACCGGCTCGACTGCGTCGGCGACCTCGACATCTACCCCCGTCGGCGCGGCCGGACTGCCGACCACCACAGCCAAACCTGCGGCGGCCACTGCGACCAGCTCGACGCCTCCCGTCAAGACGGTCAAGGGGACGGTGTTCATCCCTGGCGCAGGACGCGTGCTTGACCTCGGGGCAGCCGAAGTGGCCAAGCTGGCAGCGGGCGGGAGGGTCGAAGCCGATGTCCGCGGCGCAAGCGGGCTCGCCGCGTCGGGCATCGGCACGGTCATCGTCGACGTGTCCGTCGCCAACCCGAGTACTCCTGGCAAGGTCACGCTCACCCCGGTGGCGCCGGACTTCGCCCGGGCCGTCGTCTCCACATCGGTGGCGTTTGCCGCGGGCGCGACGACCGTCAGCCGGATCGCGGTGCCGGTCGGCTCGGGTGGTCTGGTGAAGGTCGCCACCACTGCGGGCCCTGCCGGGCTTGCCGTCTCGGTGGTCGGATGGATCGTGACGACGACTGCAGCGGCGCCGGAACCGTCCGCCATCCAGCTCGAGACGTGCCGCGTTCTCGACACCGTGAGCGGCCTCGGGGGCCTGCAGGGTGAAGTGACGCCGGCCCGGCCGTTTGACCTGCCGGCGGTGGGGATCGCGAAGGTGCCTGCAGCTCTCGGGGCCGCGATTCCGCCGACGGGCGTCGTCCTTGCTGTCGGCTCGTCGCAGGCGAACGGTCCGCTGGAGATCACGGTGGTACCAACCGGTGGGCAGAGCCCCGCGCTCACGCTGTCGATGGCGCCGGGGCAATCGACCACCGGCCAGTTCGTCGTGCCTGTCGGGACGGACGCCCGCGCCGCGTTCTACGTGAGTGCCGGTGGAAGCCAGATCACCGTCGATGCCATTGCCTGGCTCGACAAGGACGGTGTCGCCCACTCGGGCGGTCCCTGCTGAGCGTGCAGCCCCTGCAGCCCTGCCGGGGCCCTCGCACATGCTGCGGCGGTTGGGCGTCGTCCCGCCTAGCCCAGGGGCTAGCGCCAGCGGGCAACGTGCCAATTCTTCTTGCCCCGGCGCAGGAGCATCGTGTCGCCATGAAGGAGGAGTGATTCGTCGATGCGTGTGTCCGGCCCGATGCGATCACCGTTGACGCTTACTGAGCCACTGGCCAGGAACTCGCGCGCCTCACGGCGGCTAGAGGCCAGGCCGATAGCGATCAGCAGGTCGACGGGATCGCCGGGTACGGCCAAAGTGGCACGGTCGTGGGAGCTGGAGGCAACGTTCGCGAACACATCGGCCAGCGTCTCCGGGTCGAGCGAGCTCACGTCCCCGGTGAAGAGGGCGCGGCCCGCAGCAACCGCACGATCACACGCTTGCGCGCCGTGCAACATCGTGGTCACTTCGTCGGCAAGGCGACGCTGGGCCAGGCGAGCGCTCGGGTTGGAAATCGACTCTTCGACGAGTGCTTCGATCTCCTCACGACCGAGGAATGTGAACGTCCGCAGGTATCGGTTCATGTCGCCGTCTTCCGCATTGAGCCAGAACTGGTGAAAGGCATACGGGCTAGTACGGTCGGCGGTAAGCCACACCGCACCGGTTTCGCTCTTGCCGAACTTTGACCCGTCGGCTTTCGTGAGCAGCGGCGTCGTGAGCGCGAACGCGGCTCCACCGTGAAGTCGGCGGATCAGATCGGTGCCGGAGACGATGTTCCCCCACTGGTCGGAGCCGCCCATTTGCAACGTCACTCCGTGCTCGGCGAAGAGGTGGGCGAAGTCGTACGACTGGAGAATCATGTAGCTGAATTCCGTGTAACTGATCCCGTCGGCCTCCAGCCGGCTGCGGATCGAGTCCCGTTTGACCATCTCGTTCACGGAGAAGTGCTTGCCGATGTCGCGGAGCACTTCAACATAGGAGAGCCCGACCAGCCAGTCGGCGTTGTTCAGGACCTGTGCTCCTGGGAGTAGGGCGCTGTAGATCCGCTTCTGCGACTCGACATTGGCGGCAACGGTCTCCATAGGCAGCAGCGGTCGTTCGACGCTCTTGCCGCCGGGGTCGCCGATGAGGCCCGTACCGCCTCCGGCGACGACGACCGGATCATGACCTGCCCGCTGGAAGTGGGCGAGAAGCATCAACGTGCAGAGGTTGCCGATGGTGAGGCTGTCCGCCGTTGGGTCGAAACCGATGTAGGCCCGACGGGGCCCGCCGGCCAGATGGGCGCGAAGCGCTTCGGCGTCCGAGGTCTGGTGCAGCAGACCACGCCATTCGAGCTCGTCCTGAAAGTCGTTCACGGGACCAGATCGTACTGCTGGGAAGATTCTCCTTGACAGACCTTTGCCACTGCCCTAGAGTTTGCCATCGCTTCACCGGCACCCCCCACCGGTCCGAACGCCACCCGGCAGTTTGCGAGTGTGTTCGACCCTACGGAATGTGCGCTACGGTGACGCCCCGCTCCACTGGAACCTAGTCTTCATGACTCTGGCTCTTACGAGCGGATGCTGCTCCTTGAAAACGAAACAGAGGAAAGCCAAGAGCTAGTGCGGATGGCGTACCCGAAAGGATACGTCACCTGTCTAAAAAGTAGTAAAGCACTTGGATCTAACGGACAAACTTATTAAGTGAAGTCACGTTTTCCTTGTGCCAGTTGGTTCCCCATCACGTGTGGTGGTTGAACCGGCTCTCAATCTTCAAGCTGAGCTGAGCAATCGGCACAGTGAGATTTCGATGGAGAGTTTGATCCTGGCTCAGGACGAACGCTGGCGGCGTGCTTAACACATGCAAGTCGAACGGATGCATTATTGGTAGCAATACCCTTGGTGTATTAGTGGCGAACGGGTGAGTAACACGTGAGAAACCTGCCTCGAAGACGGGGATAACAGTTGGAAACGACTGCTAATACCCGATATCTCCATCTGGTCGCATGGCCGGGTGAAGAAATGGATTCCGCTTCGAGAGGGTCTCGCGGGCTATCAGCTAGTTGGTGAGGTAACGGCTCACCAAGGCGACGACGGCTAGCTGGTCTGAGAGGACGACCAGCCACACTGGGACTGAGACACGGCCCAGACTCCTACGGGAGGCAGCAGTGGGGAATCTTGCGCAATGGGCGAAAGCCTGACGCAGCAACGCCGCGTGCGGGAAGAAGGCCTTAGGGTTGTAAACCGCTTTCAGTAGGAACGAAAATGACGGTACCTGCAGAAGAAGGTGCGGCCAACTACGTGCCAGCAGCCGCGGTGACACGTAGGCACCAAGCGTTGTCCGGATTTATTGGGCGTAAAGAGCTCGTAGGCGGTTCAGTAAGTCGGGTGTGAAAACTCTGGGCTTAACCCAGAGCCGCCACTCGATACTGCTGTGACTTGAGTTCGGTAGGGGAGCAGGGAATTCCTAGTGTAGCGGTGAAATGCGCAGATATTAGGAGGAACACCGGTGGCGAAGGCGCTGCTCTGGGCCGATACTGACGCTGAGGAGCGAAAGCGTGGGTAGCAAACAGGATTAGATACCCTGGTAGTCCACGCCGTAAACGTTGGGCACTAGGTGTGGGTTCCAACCAACGGAATCCGCGCCGTCGCTAACGCATTAAGTGCCCCGCCTGGGGAGTACGGCGGCAACGCTAAAACTCAAAGGAATTGACGGGGGCCCGCACAAGCAGCGGAGCGTGTTGCTTAATTCGATGCAACGCGAAGAACCTTACCTGGGTTTGACATGCTGGGAAAAGCCGTAGAGATACGGTGTCCTTCGGGGCCCAGCACAGGTGGTGCATGGCTGTCGTCAGCTCGTGTCGTGAGATGTTGGGTTAAGTCCCGCAACGAGCGCAACCCCCGTCGCATGTTGCCAGCATTCAGTTGGGGACTCATGCGAGACTGCCGGTGACAAACCGGAGGAAGGCGGGGACGACGTCAAGTCATCATGCCCCTTATGTCCAGGGCTACACACGTGCTACATTGGCGTATACAGAGGGCAGCGATACCGCGAGGTGGAGCGAATCCCACAAAGTACGTCTCGGTTCGGATTGCAGGCTGAAACTCGCCTGCATGAAGGTGGAGTTGCTAGTAATCGTGGATCAGCACGCCACGGTGAATACGTTCCCGGGCCTTGTACACACCGCCCGTCACACCACGGGAGTGAGCAACACCCGAAGCCGGTGGCCTAACCCTTACGGGAGGGAGCCGTCGAAGGTGGGACCCGTGACTGGGGTGAAGTCGTAACAAGGTAGCCGTAGCGGAAGCTGCGGCTGGATCACCTCCTTTCTAGGGAGTCGGAGCTGGCTCCGATAGGCGCTGTGCTCGTTGATGAACCCGTAGGCTCGTGATGAGCCCGTAGGTTTATCGATGATCCGTGGGCTTGTTCGAATAGCCCTGTCATCGGATCGTCCGATGTCACAGCTCGCCTAGATACATGTTGACCTCGTCGGTACGCGGATCACGTCGCTTCGGCGAGGTGGGCCGCCAGTACGCTGTTGAGTTTTGAGAGATCGGTGGGGCCGTGCGGCGACTCTTCGGAGCCGGCGGTATGCGGTCACAGCGGTGTTCTCTGCAAGTGGGCTCTCGAGTTCGCGCGCACCTTGAAAACTCCATAGCGACATCAACACATGTTCTTTTCGATCAAGAGAATAAGAGCACACGGTGGATGCCTTGGCGCCAAGAGCCGATGAAGGACGTGGGCGGCTGCGATATGCCTCGGGGAGGTGCTGACCAACCTTTGATCCGGGGATTTCCGAATGAGGAAACTCACGCGTGGTAATGCGCGCGTACCCGTGCCTGAATACATAGGGCACGAGGAGGCAAGCTGGGGAACTGAAACATCTAAGTACCCAGAGGAAAGGAAAGAAACCTCGACTCCCTGAGTAGTGGCGAGCGAAAAGGGAAGAGCCCAAACCCGGGCGATGTGATAGACGGCAGTCGTTGTCGTTCGGGGGTTGTAGGGCCTGGCTTGATCCGCCTGCCGGCGGGTCGGGAAGTTACAAAGTTGCGTGATAGCGGAACCGGATGGAAAGCCGGGCCACAGCGGGTAACAGCCCCGTACGCGAAATTGCGCAGCCTTCCTTGACAGGTACCTGAGTACGGCCGGGCACGGGAAACCCGGTCGGAACCCGCGGGGACCACCCCGCAAGGCTAAGTACTCCTTGGCGACCGATAGTGAACTAG
>JAYTFI010000357.1:0-2624 GCA_043734485.1 Acidimicrobiales bacterium
CATCGGCGAAGTCGGCAACTCCGAGCACGAGCTGATCTCGATCGGCAAGGCCGGCCGCAACCGCTGGAAGGGCAAGCGCCCGCAGACCCGTGGTGTGGCCATGAACCCGGTCGATCACCCGCACGGCGGTGGCGAGGGCAAGACCTCTGGTGGACGCCATCCGGTGTCGCCGTGGGGCAAGCCCGAAGGTCGCACACGCGACAAGACCAAGGAATCACAGAAGCTCATCGTCCGTCGTCGTCGCTCACGCGGCAGCCGTCGGTAATCGGAGGATTGACAAGACATGCCCCGCAGCCTCAAAAAAGGCCCCTTCGTCGATGACCATCTGCTCAAGAAGGTCGACGATCTCAACGCCAAGAACGAGAAGCGCGTGATCAAGACCTGGTCGCGTCGCTCCACGATCATTCCGGACATGGTCGGCCACACGATCGCCGTCCACGACGGTCGCAAGCACGTGCCCGTCTACATCAGCGAATCGATGGTCGGGCACAAGCTCGGCGAGTTCGCCCTCACCCGCACGTTCAAGTTCCATGCCGGCCAAGAGCGGTCGGGGAGGCGCTGAGTCATGCCAGGTCCAAAGCTCAACGAGAACCCGGTTCGGGCCCGCAAGACCGGCGCCCGTGGCGTTTCCGGACACAGCGTCAAGGCCACGGCCAAGTTCGTACGTACGTCTCCGTACAAGGTGCGCGTCGTGCTCGACCTCGTCCGCGGTCACGACGTCGCCGAAGCCGCGAACATCCTGCGCTTCTGCGAGCGTGACGCGGCAATCACCGTCGGCAAGGTGCTTCGCTCCGCGGTGGCGAACGCCGGCGAGAACGACGACATCCCGCCGGAGGAGCTGTACGTCTCCGCCTGCTTCTGCGATGAAGGCCCTACGATCAAGCGGTTCCGTCCGCGTGCCCGCGGACGCACCGGCGCTATCCGCAAGCGCACCAGTCACATCACCGTCGTGGTGAGCCGTCTGCCCGATTCGCTGCTGGCTCAGGCCCGCAACATCAGCGCGCAGGCTGCCGCTAACCGTGCCCGTCGCACCGGTGCCCAGCGGGCCACGAGCGAACTGGCCGCAGGTGACACCCGTCGCGATGGTGCCGGCGTCGAGGAAACCGTCGCGGGTGCAACCTTTGTGGACACCCGCTCGACCGAGCCGGATGTCGTCGGTGCAGACGTCGAGGACGGCGTCGTCACCGCGGAGCAGCAGGTCGATGCCGAGTCGGTCGAGACCGGCGGCGAGGTGTACGAAGGCACGCTGTCACCGTTGTTCACCGCCCCCGAAGGCGAGGCCGATGCACTCAACAAGATCATTGGCATCGGTCCGAGGCTGGCTTCACAGCTGCACGAGCTCGGCGTCACCAAGTTCGCGCAGTTGGCCGAGATGAGCGACGAAGACCTCGAGACGATCGACAGCGCCATTCTGCGCAGCTTCGATCAGATCGCCGATTGGCGCGCGCAGGCTCAAGAGATCGTCGCCGGTACTTGGGACCGCGACTCCGAGAACAACACCTGAGAACGGGAAGCAAAGCGAACTTATGGGTCAGAAAGTCAATCCCTACGGCTTCCGTCTCGGCATCACGACCGACTGGAAGTCCCGCTGGTTCAGCGACAAGGACTACACGCAGTACCTGATCGAGGACTACAAGATCCGGCACTTCCTGATGACGGAACTCGAGCGCGCCGCGGTCAGCCGTGTCGAGATCGAGCGGACGCGTGACCGCCTCCGGGTCGATGTCCACACCGCCCGTCCGGGCATCGTGATCGGGCGCAAGGGCGCTGAGTCGCAGCGGCTCACCGCCGGCCTGCAGAAGATCACGGGCAACCCCAAGGTCCAGCTCAACATCGTTGAGATCAAGCAGCCCGAGCTCGACGCCGCCCTCATCGCGCAGGGCGTCGGCGACCAGCTCGCCGGCCGCGTTGCGTTCCGCCGTGCGATGAAGCGTGCCGTCCAGACGGCCCAGAAAGCCGGCGCGCTCGGTATCAAGGTGCAGTGCTCGGGTCGCCTCGGCGGTGCCGAGATGAGCCGTAGCGAGTGGTACCGCGAAGGACGGGTGCCGCTACACACGCTGCGCGCCGACATCGACTACGGCTTCCGTGAGGCCAAGACGACGTACGGTCGCATCGGCGTCAAGGTCTGGATCTACAAGGGCGACATCCTCCCGTACAAGATGTCAACCGAAGACAAGGCGAGCCGCGAGGCCGCGCTCGCCGTCGGCGATGTCGCCGGTGCTCCGAAGGCCCGTCGGGTCATCAGCGCCGGTGGCGGTCGTCGCAAGCCCGAGCAGGGTGAAGTCGGCCAGCCAGTAGCCGACGATGCGGCGGCTCCGGTCGACGGTGCACCCATCGATGCGGCCGCAGCGGACGACGCCGCCCCAGTCGCGGCCACACCACTCATCGGTGAGGCCGACGCCGCCACCGAGCGCCGCCTCAACGAGGAAGAAGAGCTCGAGCGCCGCGCTCGTTCCGCCCACGAGACCCCCCACTTCCGGTCGGGAGACGAGTAACCATGTTGATGCCGCATCGACTGCAGAACTACGTGTCACAGCCAACCCGTAGCCGGGTGACGTCATGCTGATGCCGCGCAGAACCAAGCATCGCAAGCAACAACGCGGTCGCATGAGCGGCGTTGCCAA
>JAYTFI010000358.1:0-2746 GCA_043734485.1 Acidimicrobiales bacterium
ACCCTGTTCATCTACAAAGCCAAGGCCCGTCCGGGCTGGTGGCTCATCCCGGAGTGACCTACCATGACGAACCCCACCACGCCCATGACCCCGACCCCCAACGTCAACGCCGAGATCGCTGCCACGACGCTTCCGACCGCAGCCGAACTGCATCGCCGAGCCAGCCTGCCCCGACAGGCGTTGCGCTTCGTCGTGCTCAACCTCAAGATCTTGAAGCTCTCCCGACAACACCACTGAAGCCGGCCACCGTGCTCAGCCCACTCGAAGGACGACACATGGACACGCGCTGCGCGCGAAACGGCGAATCCACGGGGCTGCACATGACGACCTCACCGATCAACCCGCTGCGCGGGTGGCGACGCGCTTTGGTGGTCGTCGCCCATCCCGACGATGAGAGCTTCGGGCTCGGCGCCGTGCTGGCGGCACTCGTCGGGCAGGCGTGCTCCGTGAGTGTGCTGTGCTTCACGCATGGCGAAGCGAGCACGCTCGGGGCCGCCGAGGACCTTGCCGCCATCCGCGCCGGCGAGCTCCGGGCAGCGGCTTCAGAGCTCGGCGTGCAAGAAGTCACGTTAATGAGCTACCCGGACGGGGCGCTGGCCTCGGTGGACGCGTCCGTGCTCGATCGGCACATCGACGATCGCCTCGGCGGCATCGATCTCCTGGTCGCCTTCGAGTCCGCGGGGGTCACGGGCCACGCCGATCATCGAGCAGCGACGGACGCGGCCGTCCGTGCGGCCAAGGACAACGGGCTGCCACTGCTCGAATGGGGGCTTCCCACCGATGTCGCCGATGCCTTGCGAACCGAGTTCGGAGTTGCGTTCAGTGCCCTCGACGGAGCGCAGACCGAGACGATCACGGTCGATCGTGCCGTGCAGTGGCGCGCCATCGCATGCCACGCTACCCAGGCCACTGGGAACCCGGTCCTGGCACGTCGACTCGAACTGCAGGGCGACCGTGAAACGGTCCGCATCACGCCTGCCAACCATCTCGACGGCACCCAACTTCGATACCCCGCGGGGTATACGGTTCCACCGCCCGGCAACACCCCGGCGAACGTGAGCGAGCAGCGCACACCGTGGGACGACCGCTACGACAACGACGACTACGTCTTCGGGACCGAGCCCAACGACTTCCTGGCCGCACACGTCGGCGTGATACCCGCAGGCCCCGTGCTGTGCATCGGCGACGGGGAAGGTCGCAACGGCGTGCACCTGGCACAACAGGGGCACCGTGTCGTGTCCGTCGACGCGTCCTCGGTCGGACTCGCCAAAGCGAAACACCTCGCCTCGCAGCGAGGGGTGCAGATCCAAACGATCACCGCCGACCTCGCCCAGTTCATCACCACACCCGCCGCGGACGGACCGTGGGCAGCCGTCGTGTCGATCTTCTGCCACCTCCCCCGAGCCCTGCGCGCCACCCTTTACCCTGCCCTCGCCGAACGACTGCAGCCGGGCGGCGTGTTCATCCTCGAGTCCTACACACCGTCCCAGATCGGGCGTGGCACCGGCGGACCACAGGACCCGGACATGACCCAGACGGGAACGGATCTGGCCAGCGACACGAAAGCACTCACCGCAGAGCACGTCGCCGAGCTGGACCGTCCCGTCATCGAAGGCGACCTGCACTCCGGCGAAGCCTCGGTCATCCAGTACATCGGTCGACGGCCCGCGTGATGACCGAGCACACCGGCCCGTCCATCACGGTCTACTGGCGCCCGGAATGCCCATTCTGCGCCCGGCTTCGCCATGGCCTCCGTCGCGCCGATGTGACCACGACCGAGGTGAACATCTGGGCCGACGCGTCAGCGGCCGCGTTCGTCCGTTCCGTTGCCGCCGGTAACGAGACCGTCCCCACCGTCACCGTCGGCACGACGTCACCGTCGGCACGACGTCGTTCGTCAACCCAACCCCACGCGAGGTGATCGCCGCCGCCGGACTCACCCCAGTCCACCGCGCCTCACTGTGGAAGTCGCTCGTTGCCCGGGTCCGACTGGACCGAAACACCCAACCCTCCACCACGGACCCGAGGTGACCGAAACGGTCCGTTCGCCTCGTCGTACCGGTCAGCCGCAACCTTCTTCCAACCTCCAAGGAGCCACCATGTCATTCGCCCGGTTCATGTCCAGCACCCCCGGCCGCGCCCTGCGCGCCGTTGCCGGTCTCGCACTCATCGTCTGGGGCGTGGCTGCGGGCGTCCCCGCGCTCGTAGTCGTCGGTCTCGTGCCGCTCGCCGCAGGCGTGTTCAACGTCTGTCTGATCGCGCCGCTGCTCAAGGCGCCGTTCTCTGGCAAGTCCCTGACCCATCAACCGTGACGGCTTTGCGGCACGGCTGACGATCACGACGCGAAGCCAACGGATTGCTCGTTCGAGCTGAGTCTCGCGGCGTGCGCGCGGCTGCTCCTCGAAGGCGAGCTCGACGTCAGGAGTGCAATCTCAGCCGATCACCGCAATCGCGTTTCGGAGTTTCTCGGAGACCTCCGCGGAGAGCTCGGCGAACGCCGAGTCGCCCATCAGCCCGAGCGGGTCGACCGCCGCGACCCGGGTCCCAGCATCGGCTGCTTCGACGGTGACGTTGCACGGCAGCGTGATGAGCGGGTGACCGAAGCTGGCCCATGTGTTCATGCCGCCGGTCATGTTCACGGCGTCGAACCTGCACTCGACGAGGCGAGGCTCTCCTCGCGGGCTGACCATGCCGTGTAGCCGCCGACGAGATCGGACACGTCGCTGAACCCGTGTGCCCGCAGGAG
>JAYTFI010000359.1:0-5209 GCA_043734485.1 Acidimicrobiales bacterium
TCGGGGTCGAACGTCGGGGCGGTTCTGCCATACGCGGTGCCGGTATCCATCCGCCGAATCTTCCACGTCGGGGCACAGGACGAAAGTTGCGCCGATCCCCGGGAGGCCCATCGCGTGTCGCCGAACAGTTGCGTGCGTCCGGGTTCTGGGTTCCAATGGGAAATCGATCCCGACCGCAATGCCGCGTTGCTTGCCTCCGTGGTCGACGGCGGACCCGATGGCGTCATCGTCGTGGACCGCGAGGGCCGGGTCGTGCTCGCGAACCGGACTGCGTCCAGCCTGTTCGGCTACCTGAATGAGGAGTTCCTCGGTATCCAGGTCGATACCCTCGTGCCTTCCGGACATCGCGCCGGCCATCGCGCCCACCGTGTGGGTTTCGAACGACGACCCAGCGCGCGGCCGATGGGCATCGGGTTCGACCTGCAGGCCCAGCGCAAGGACGGGTCGGCGTTCCCGGTCGAGATCAGCCTTGCCGGTGTGGTGGTGTTCGGTGAGCGCTTCACCATTGCCACGGTGCGCGATGTGACCGAGCGCCGGGCCATGCGACTCGAGCTGGCCCGCTACGGCCGAGCGCTGGACACGACGAACGACGCCATCTTCCTGGTGGGCTCGTCGGACTACGTCATCCAGTACGTCAACGTCGGCACCACGGTGCTGACCGGGTACTCGCGCGACGAACTCGTCGGTGCACCCATCGAACTGTTCACCACCCCTGGTGATCGCAAGCGGTTCTCCGAGCATGTGCGCCCGCTGGTCGAGTCCACGGCCCCCGTCACCATGTTCGCAGCGTGGATCATCCGCAAGGACAGCCGAACGATCGAGATCGAATCCGCCGTGACCCTTCTGGAGGTCGGAGGTGAGAGCTCGGTGTTCGTGCTCGTGGCCCGTGACGTCACGGAACGCAACGCCGCCGAACGCGAGCTGCTCTCGCAACGCGATCACTACGCCCGACTGCTCGGGCTGCTGGACGAGGGCATGATCGAAATGACGCTCGACGGCCGGCGTTCGTCGGTGAACGACCGCTTCTGCTCCATGGTGGGCATGACGCGCGACGCAATCCTTTTGGCGCGTGCACCGCTGCCTTGGTATCCGCCCGACCGGGTCGAGGAGAACGAATCCGTCGAGGCCTCGGCGATGGCGGGTGACGACTTCCAAGCTGAGCTGGAGTTCGTGGCCAGCGACGGGCGACGCTTTCCGGTCCTGCTCACCAAGGTGGTGCTGAGTGACGGCGACGGCAAACCATCCTCGATGTTCATGACCTTTCGGGACCTGGCCGAAGAACGCCGAGCGGCCACTTCGCTGGCCGATGTGACCGCGCAGCTCGCGTTGGTCGCGGATCGTGAGCGCATCGCCAGGGATCTTCACGACCACGTGATCCAGCAGCTGTTCGCGATCGGACTCACCCTTGAGGGTCTGTTGGCTCGACAGCCGGACGAGACGGCGAAGGAGCGTCTCGTGCGGTCGATTGCACAGCTGGACCGAACGATGAAGGAAGTCCGCTCGTCGATCTTCGAACTGTCGAACGAGGATGACAAGGGCACGTTTCGAAGCCAGATCCACGACGTCCTTGCCGACAGTGAGGGTGTTCTCGGGTTCCGGCCGATCCTCGCCATCGACGCTGCCGTTGACCAGCTCGCCGCCGGCGAGGTCCTGGCCGACGTGGTGGCCGTCGTCCGCGAAGCGCTGTCCAACGTGGTCAAGCATGCGCGTGCCAGCGAAGTTTCGGTCGACGTGCTCCTGCGCGACGGCGTCGTCGCGGTCGTCGTGGCCGACAACGGCGTCGGCATCGCGACCGAGCCGCACACCGGACGGGGGCTCGGCAACCTCGGAGTGCGGGCGGAGCGGCTCGGCGGGGTTTGCGTCGTCGAGCGCGGTGTCGAGTTCGGTACGGTCATCCGGTGGACGGTGCCCGCCTCGCGCCGATGACCCGGATGACACCTTTGAGTCAGATGGTGCTGAACGCCGGGGATTGGTGCTGAATGGCTCTATACGCGCCGCGCTGCGAGTCGCATCATGGCGTCATGACCGACACTTCATCGCTCGACGTGCCGACTGCGACGGCCATGGCGTTCTCGAAGCTCTTCGTTGTTTCCGACGGTGAGGCACCGGCCGCAGGCGTGCTCGACGCGGTGAAGCGGCTTTCCGTCCGCGGAACCCTTCCGGTGGAGATCCTCACCGTGGACAGTCCGGGGATGCCAAGTGCTCGTGCGCACGAGGACATGCAGCGGCTGTGTGAACGCATCGGGTTGCGGACGCGGATCACGGTCCTGCATTCGAATGCCGTTCCCGAAGCCGTCGAGGATCGGGTCGGCTCATGGATGCGGCGTGAAGCCGGCCACGGGAAATACCCCCGCCCCCTTCTGTGCCTCGCAACGCATGCCCGTGGTCCGATCCTCGGCATCGTGCTCGGAAGTGTCAGCGAAACGATCGTGCGCATGACCCGGTATCCGATGCTCCTGATCGGACCGCGTGCCCGCGCCATCACGACGTTCTCCGAACGGCTTCTGGTCGGCGTCGACGCTACGCAGGAAAGCGACGGCATTCTCGACATTGCGCAGAGCTGGGTGCGGTCGTTCGGCGGCACCGTTCACCTGTTCTGCGTGAACGGGCCGGGCGAGGACGATCGTGTGTCACGTCGCCACCTCCGGGCCGCCCGCGAGTGGCTTGAGCAACGCGACATCATGTGCCAGACCGAGCTGTTCGAGGCGTCCTCGGTGCCGGGGGCCATACTGGAGACGGCAAAGCGGTTCGGCATCTCGGCCATCGTCATGACGACCAGAGGTTCGAGTCCGATTCGGCGTCTGCAGGTCGGGAGCACGGCCTTGGAGGTCCTCGCCGGCGCGGCGAGGCCGGTCCTGCTGCTGAACCCTCACGGGTTCCGAACGGTCGTGACCTCCGCCGGTCTGTGACCTTCGACTCTGTGACCTTCGACTCTAGGAACGTCGACCAGAACAAGCCAGGCTTTGGGCCGTGACGCCCCCCACTCCGAAGATCCGCGTGTTCCTGCTCGATGATCACGAGATGGTGCGCACTGGAGTACGCGACACACTGGAGGACACGGGCGACTTCATCGTGGTCGGCGAGGCCGCCACGGCAGCCGAGGCGATGCACCGGATCCCGGCCACGATGCCGGACGTCGCCGTGCTCGACGTGCGCCTCCCCGATGGGAACGGCGTAGAGGTCTGTCGTGATGTCCGGGCGCTCATGCCGAACCTCGGCTGCCTGATGCTCACGTCGTTCTCCGACGACGATGCGGTCTTCGATGCAATCATGGCCGGGGCATCCGGGTATCTGCTGAAGCAGATCGGTTCAGCGGCGCTGATCGACGCCGTGAGAAGGGTGGCTGCAGGCCAGTCGCTGCTCGACCCGGCGGTCACGGCGAAGGTGCTTGATCGCATACGCAACGGTGACGACGATGCGAACGTCCTGGACAAGCTGACACCCCAGGAGCGCCTCATCCTCGACGGCATCGGCCGGGGGCTCACCAACCGTCAGATCGGTGAGGAGTTGTTCCTGGCCGAGAAGACCGTGAAGAACTACGTGTCGCACCTGCTCACCAAGCTGGGCTTTCGCCGTCGTACCGAAGTCGCGGCCCTGTCGGCCCGTCTCGACGAGCGCCGGTCACGGATCACGAACCGCTGAACGCGGAACAGACGCGCCGAGCTATCTCGGCAATCGCGAGATCCTCTCGGCTTTTCACCACGAGCACCTGAACTGCGGCCTGCGGCGCCGAAACGTCGGCGTCGCCGGTCGCCGCATCGTTGCGGTCTGCGTCGAGGAGCACGCCGGCGAATGCGAATCGTGCCGCGACTCGGGCCCGCACTTCGCTCGAATGCTCGCCGATGCCGCCGGTGAAGACGAGCGCGTCGAGCGTGCCGAGGGCGGCGGCCATCGCACCGACTCCGGATGCGGTCCGGTGCACGAACACGTCCATCGCCAGCTGGGCCCGCACGTCCCCGGCCTCGCGGGCGGCGGTCACGGTGCGCAGATCGCTGCTGATGCCGGAGAGCCCGAGCAGTCCAGAATGCCGCTCGAGCATGTCGTCCAGCTCATTCGCAGAAGTTCCGGTTCGGAGCAGGTGCAGTATCAGGCCGGGGTCGACGGCACCCGACCGCGTGGCCATCACGAGACCGTCGAGCGGGGTGAATCCCATGGTGGTGTCGATGCTGCGGCCGCGGTCGATGGCGGCGATCGAGCAGCCGCCGCCAAGATGACAGGTGACGAGCCGGAGGTCGGTGATCGGCCGTTGCAGGATCTCGGCCGCGCGTCGAGCCGCCGATTGGTGGCTGATGCCGTGGAAGCCGTAACGGCGCAGGCCCTGCGCGATCCATTCGTAGGGGCCGCCATACGCGGCGGCGGACAGTGGCATCGTGCGGTGGAAGGTGGTGTCGAAGACGGCGACCTGGGGTACCGCTGGGTCGACGACCCGCCGTGCCGCGGCGATGCCGTCGAGCCCAGCCTGGTTGTGGAGTGGCGCCAGCTGAGCGATGGCGCGGATGGCGTCTTCGACGGACGCGTCGAGGATCGCGGGCCCGTCGAAGCGGTCGGCGCCGTGCACGATGCGGTGGCCGACCGCAACGAGGGTGGCGGGATCGATCGGCGCAGCGCGAAGTTGGCGCTCGATGTCGTCGGCACGGTCTCCGGCGTTCCCGACCGGAGCATCTGTCGACCACAGCTCCGTGAGTTGACCCGACGGCTCGGATCGGTCCGCTGTGGTTCGGTAGAGGCCGAGCTTGACGGACGTCGAGCCGGTGTTGATGACGAGGATGGTCGGATCAGGCATCCCAGTGCCAGCTGCGGATGTCGGGGAGGTCCTGGCCGACGGTGCGGATGTGGCTGCGGTGGCGTACGAGCTCGTTGGCCATGCGCTCACGCAGGTATGCGCCGGCCGGGCCGACTTCAGAGACGCGGTCGATGACGTCCATGACGAGGTGGAAGCGGTCGATGCGGTTGAGGACGCACATGTCGAACGGTGTCGTGGTGGTGCCTTCTTCGATATAGCCGCGGACGTGGAGCTGGTCGTGGTTGTGGCGGCGGTAGGTGAGGCGGTGGATGAGCCACGGGTAGCCGTGGAAGTTGAACAGCACCGGCCGGTCGACCCCGAAGAGGGCGTCGTAGTGATGGTCGCTCAGCCCGTGCGGATGCTCGCCTTCGGGCTGGAGGGCCATGAGATCGACAACGTTCACGACCCGAACGCGAACGTGGGGCA
>JAYTFI010000360.1:0-3140 GCA_043734485.1 Acidimicrobiales bacterium
GCGACGCGCCCGGCGAACGCCGTTGTGCTGGTCACGGATCCAACCGCGCGCTCGCGGAGCCGATCACGACGTCTTCGCCGTTCTGGTTGCGGGTGACGACCGAGAAGTCGGCGATGTGAATGCCGTCGTCCTCGCGGATCGCCTCGACGGTGACGGTGGCCGTCAACGCGTCGCCCGGCCACACCTGTTTCGAGAATCGCACGCCGTACTTGGTGAGACGGCCGTCGCCGACCCAGTCGGTGAGGGCGCGACCGGTCATGCCCATGGTCAACATGCCGTGCGCGAACACGCTTGGGTAGCCGGCCACCTGCGTGGTGTACACCTCGTCGCTGTGCAGCGGGTTGTAGTCGCCGGAGGCGCCCGCGTACATCACGATCTGGGTACGGGTGAGGTTGTCGGTCAGCAACTGCTCACGGGCGTCGCCGACGTGCAGGGTGCTTGCGTTCAGTGCCACAGTGGTCAGCCTTCCTGCTCGACGACCTGGCCGGTGCGAACACCGACGCCTCGTGCCGTGACCACCAGTTCGCCGGCCTGGTTGCGGTACTCGGTGATGGTCTCACTGAACTGCAGCGAGCCGCCACGACGACCCTGCTTCTCCCACCTGTCGCCGTCGCGGGTCGTCGCCGTCAACACGTCGCCGGCGAGCAACGGACGGTGGTACTCGTAGTGCTGCTCGGCGTGCAGACCGCCGCTTCCCCCGCCACCGCCACTGCCGGGCTCGCGGACGATGCCGGTGGCCTCGCGGCCAGAACCGAACCAGGGCTGGTCGAACTTCGGGCGCAGTGGGTAGTCGGGGTCGAACTGCGCACTCGCCTGTACGAACGTCGGGGGCGCCGGGATGCCTCCGACCTCGGACGACGCTGCGTATTGGGCGTCGTAGTACACGGGGTTCGGATCGTTGATCGAGCGGGCGAACATCGCGATGTGCGCTGACTCGACCGGGAAGCGGTCAACCGTCATCTGAGCTCCTTTGGTCAGGTGTTGCACCGTCACTGTACAGCGTAGAAAAAGTCGAGGGGTTGTCGGAACATGAGTGAAACCACTGAGAGATCCGGCGGACCCGACACCGATTCGCCGTCAGCGGCGCAGCAACCGGCCCGGAGTCGCGCCGGTCATCTCGCCATGTTCCTGGGTGATCACGCCTCCCACCATCGTCGCTCGGTAACCACCAGCCGGTCGACGCAGCCGCCGGGCACCGGTGGGCCGGTCGGCCACGAACGATTCGGGACCCCACGTCAGTTCGGGCAGCGCGAAGACGTTCAGGTCCGCCACGGCGCCCTCGCGCAGCACGCCACGCCCTTCGAAACCGAAGAGCCCAGCGAGGCGGCCCGTGAGTTTGTGCACCGCCTGCTCGATGGTCAGGTCGCCGCGATCGCGAGTGAACTCGGTGAGCAGCAACGTGCTGTCGCCCGCCGCCGAAAACATTTGCAGGTGCGCGCCAGCGTCGCTGTTCGCCAACACTCCGGCGGGATGCTTCAACAGTGCCGCGACGCCGTCGGGATCACCGTTGCCGACGCCGCTGCCGACCACACCGGGACGCAGGTCATTGGCGAGGATCCAATCGGCCAACACATCGCTCGGATGACCGCCGCGCTCGGCGACGAGATCGGCGAGGGTGCAGTTCAGCCACATCTCGTTGTCCGGGCGGGTGACCGAGAGCAGGCGCACCTTGTGGGGCAACCTGTGGCGGATCATCGTGAACGGCACACGGTCCCAGTCGGCGCGCGCAGCCGCTCGCCATTCGAGGTCGCGCAGCATCGCCGCCTTCGCGTCCGGGTCCATGGTCTGCACCATCTTGTGCCAGCTGTCCTTCATCGTGAAGAACGACATGCCGCCGAACCAGTTGACCTGGATGTCCATCGGGCGTGGGCTGATCTGCGGATAGCAGGGGGATCCGTCAGCCTGCAACTCGGAGGCCAGGTCCATCAGCGACAGCGCCAGCTCGGGCAGCTGGTCGTCGTACATCACGTTGATCCATGTGTTCACCAGGTTGCGGCGGGCGCACAACGTGGCCAGTCGGCGCACACTGGCCGGGGTGCGCTTCGCATATGGATCGGAAATGAACTGCAGGAACCGGCCCCGATCGGCGAGCACGTCGATGAGCGCATCGAACTCGGCGTCGTCGGCGACGCGGCTGGGCACCGGACGCTTGTTGCGGTCCTCGTCGAACCCGATCGAGGTCGACATTCCGAACGCGCCGGCCTGCATGCACTCTTCGGCTAGTTCGGCGATCTTGGCCCGCTCGTCACCGGTGGCCGGACGCTCCCACGCTTCGGCGCCCATCACGAACAGTCGCAGCGGCGTGTGGCCGACCAGACCGGCGACGTTCAGTCCGAACTCGCGTGATCCGACCTCGGTGACCAGCTCCGGGTAGCGCTCCCACGTCCACGGAACCGCCTCCGTTATAGCGGCTTCGGGCAGGTCTTCGATGTAACAGAGCAAGGCCGACAGTTCGTCGCGGTTCTCGGCTCGGCACGGCGCCAACGACAGCGAGCAGTTGCCGTAGAGCAGCGACGTGACCCCGTGCAGCGGCATCGGGTCGCAGAACGGATCCCAGAACAGCGACGCGTCGAAATGGGTGTGGATGTCGATGAAGCCCGGGGTCACGTAGCCGCCCGACGCATCGATTTCTCGCTCACCATTTCCACGCAGGGTCGTGCCGATCTCGGCGATACGACCATCGGTGATGCGCACATCCGCCGGCCGCGGCGGTGTACCCGTGCCGTCGACTACCTCGCCACCACGCACCAGCAGATCCATTGTGACCCCCAAGAGCTACCTCGCCGCGAACCCTTCGCGTCGCCTATTATACGCTGTAGAAACCGCGGAGGAAGCCAGCCTTGCCGATACCGTCTGGGCTTGATCGCGCCGGGGGTGTCCGGCAGGGTCGCGCCCTACGAGTGCCGCGAGCGGGTGGTCGGGCGGGCGGCGTCAGCCGTTCGCGCGCGCGGCTGCAATTCGGGCTTCGAAACCGGCGATCAGGGTGTCGAATGCCCAGCGGTAGGTCTTGTCGGTGCTGACCGGGGCGCGGTGGGCGCGCTCGACGGCCATCCGCCCGAACATGCACGACTCGAAGGTGGTGTAGGCGAGTTGAGCTTCCGGTGGCGAGAAGCCGGCCTCGATCAGGCAGTAGATCGTGG